>NZ_AMPR02000062.1:0-11276 GCF_000307735.3 Cupriavidus sp. HPC(L)
CAGCGCGCCGCGGAAGGCCAGGGTCAGCAGCGTGCCGGCCATCGCGCCACCGAGCGCGCTGCCCAGCGAGCGCAGCACCAGCAGCGCGCCGGTGCCGGCACCGGTGTCGCGGCGTTCGAGCGCGTTCTGCACGTTCATCAACGTGCCGACCATGCAAATGCCCAGTCCCACGCCAGTCACGATCATCGCGGCCAGCAGCCACACCAGCGAGGTGGCCGGCGTCGCGGTCGACAGCGCCGCCAGGCCGAGGGCCGCGGCGGCAAAGCCGATCGTCAGCAGACCGCGCAGCCGGCCGAGCCGGGGCGCCAATATCGCGACCACGAAGTTGCCGGCGACGGTGGACAGCAGGAAGGGCACCACCAGCATGCCGGACATCGCCGCGTCGGCGCCGCGCACCAGCTGGAAATGCAGCGGCAGCGCGAAGACACAGAGGAACAGCGCGGAAGCCGCCAGCGCCGAGGCACCGACGCCCAGCACATAACTGCGGTTGGCGAACAGGCGCGGCGGCAGCATCGGATCGCTGGCGCGCCGTTCCTGCCAGACCAGCGCCAGCACGCTGAGGCCGGTCAGCGCCGCCAGTCCGGCCATCGGCGCGGACAGCCAGTCGTATCGCTCGCCGCCCCAGCTCATCGCCAGCAGGAAGGACACGATCGCCACGGTCAGCAGCAGCGCACCGCCCCAATCGACGCGCGCCTTGCGGGCCGGAGCGGGTAGGGCGCGCAGGCCGCGATGGCACAACCACATCGCCAGCAGCCCAAGCGGCAGATTGATCCAGAACAGCCAGCGCCACGACAGATGGTCGGACACCCAGCCGCCGACCAGCGGTCCGGCCACCGACGCCACCGCCCATACCGCCGCCAGGTAGCCCTGATAGCGGCCGCGCTGGCGCGGTGACACCACGTCGGCGATGGCCGCCTGCGCCAGCGACATCAGGCCACCGCCGCCGATGCCTTGCAGCGCGCGAAACAGGATCAGCTGCTGCAGCGAACCCGCTATGGCGCAGGCCAGCGAGGCCAGCACGAACAGCGCGATCGCGACCATCAGCAGCCGCCGCCGGCCGAACGAGTCCGACAGCTTGCCGTAGAGCGGCGTGGTCACGGTCGAGGTAATCAGATAGGCCGTGACGATCCAGGACAGATGGCCGAAGCCGTCCAGATCCTGCGCGATCGCCGGCACGGCCGGTATCACCACGGTCTGATCGAGCGCGGCAAGCAGAATGCACAGCACGATGCCGCCGATCACGCGCATGATCGCGCGGTGCTCCGCGGCGGCGGCTATGGGCTGCGCCGGCGCGGGGAGCGCGGTGTCCGACGGGGCAATCGAAGAAGAGGCGGTAGCGGAAGCGGGGGTAGGGCGGTCGGATACGGCGGGGCGGGACATCGGAGCGGCGGCGGCGGGTGGCCGGAGAGAGCGGCCGGGAGGGCGGCCGAAGCCAGCCCTGCTGGACCGGCTTCATCTGTTATTCAGTAAACGCAAAATTATATGCGTTTACCGAATATGCCGCCGCCGGGGGCGCTGCGCTCCGGACGTCAGCGGCTGCCTGCGATGTACTGCTCCAGCTGCTCGATGATGAAGCGTTGTTCGGAGATGATGTCCTTGACCAGGTCGCCGATCGACAGCATGCCGATCAGCTCGTCCCCTTCCATCACCGGCAGGTGGCGCAAGCGGTGTTGCGTCATCAGCGCCATGCATTCGTCGGTGGTCTGGTCGGCCCGGACATAGACCACCGCGGTGGTCATGATGTCCCGCACGAAGGTTTCGCGGGACGTTCGCTGCATCAGGATGACCTTGCGTGCGTAGTCGCGTTCGCTCAGGATGCCGACGATCTTGCCGTGCTCCATCACCAGCAGCGCGCCGATGCTTTTTTCCGCCATCAACTGGAGCGCGGCATACACCGTCGCGCCCGGCTGGATGCTGTAGATGGCTTGCGTCGGCTTGGACGCAAGGACCTGTCGTGCAGTTTTCATCATCCACTCCTGGTCGAGTCGGGAAGGACTGCGGCTCCCGCCGGCATCCGCGGTGGCGGGCGGTCCGCCGGTCAGGTCGGCGGTACGCCATTCCAGATTAGCAAAGGATCGCGACGCGTCACAGGGTGACGGGGAAGAATCTTACTGATATGCCCTTATCGCCATATCGGCTCGCTTGCCCCAGACGCGCGCCGGCTTGCGCGGCGCGTTCGCCACTTCGACCCCGGCCTGATGGCGTTCCGCGGTCAACGCATGCGCGCGCGCGACGATGGTTCGCAGCTCGATCCGACTCGCGCGGTCGCCGTTGGGAAGGGCGGCAATGTCGGCCATCGATTGCAGCATCGGGGCCGCCGCCGGTGGTGACAGGACCGGCAGGACGGCGGCGAGATCCTTCAGGTGCCGGCTGATCAGCTGGAAGCCATTGACGGTGTTTGCATCCGCTCCTGGAAGTGGCTCGGTCTTTCGGGCCATCGCACAGGGGTTGACCGCGGCGGCAAGGCCATCTGCCAGCCGCGTAGCGCCGTTTTCCAGCCACTGCCGGAATGCCGGACCGACGGGCAGCCGGCCGGTCAGTTGCACGATTCGCCTGCCCGTCGCCATGTCGAAGTCGTGTGTCTTGGCAAACAGGTCGCAAAGCAATGCCACCATGTCGTCGCGCCGGACTCGCGCCGGCGTGTCGGGGGGCACGGCGAGCGAGCAAAGCGGCTCGAGGATCAGTTCGAGCCGATCGCGTGGCAGCGTCTCGGGCAGGGCGCGCAGTTGCTCCTCCACCAGCTTCAGGTCGTCGTCGGACACGACCGCATCGCGGAAATCGAGGCTGGCGGGCAGATCGATGTTGGCGTCCACAGAGGCGTGAAATCGCCGACAGAGTTGATACAACCAGCCGAGCCGCTGGTCGCGGGGCAGAAAGCCCTGCTCGGGAATGAGTTGAACTCGCCCTTCCGCCTGCGTGAAATGCCCGACGGTATGCCGGATGCGGGCGTTCCTGACGGACCCGCACGGCAGCAGCCGGCACAAGGTCCGCACGATGGCGAGCCATTGCTGCCGCCATGTCATGTGGCGGAACGGCACTTCCACCAGTGTGCCTTCCCATCGTCCGGATGGGCATTTGCTCAGCTGGAAGCGATAGCGGTTCACGCCCAGCTGAACGATGTGATGGGTGCCGTCGCCATGCAGTTGCTGCAAAAGGTCGCCGGGACGGCGCTGTACGGCCAGCCGGATGTCCTGAATGCTGGCGAACTGGTGGATGGTCAGGGGAGCGCGCATGATCGAAGGCAGGCGGACGACGGGCAGGAAGGCATGGCCGGGCACCGCCGTACAGGCCGTCGTGCCGTTGCCATGCAACGAACGCATGGCGCGAGTGTGACGAACTCGTCAAAAAAGAACTTTCGGCAATCTGCAGATTCCGCTTGAAGCGGCACGCCGCCACTTGTCGAATTGCCGTGCCGGGACTTGCATCGGCACTCAACACGAACTATCGCGCACCATCGCGCACCGTCGGCCACCATGGCGCCCGTCAGCAGAGGTGGGATTTGCGGCATCATGGCGGCGTTGCCGTTTCCATCGCGGGGCGTTTGCCGCCCCGCCTGCCGCCGTGTCCGCCCACGAAGCCCCGTCCCGCTCCCGCGATGCATCGCCCGCGCCCGGCGTACCCGATGCCTGCGCCCACTGTCTCGCGCTGGCCGCCGACATGCGCCGGCGCGAACCGCACGAACGGCTGGCGTTGAAACACACGGCGCCGCTGGTCAGCCAGAGCGCGGCCGGTGTGCCGTTCAGCATGTTGACCTTCGAGTGCCGTGAGTGCGGCACCGTCTGGCGCCTGTACGATCGGGCCAACGAGTTGTTCGTCTCCTGGGTGCCCCATTGGCGGCCGGGAGCGTTGGGCTAAGATAGCGCCCGTCGCCGGCCTGGCAGCGAACTGCCCGCCTTCTGCCTGCCTTGCGCATGCGTCATGCCGGCTTCTACCGTCAACTCACGGCCATCACTTCCTACCCATCTCTGCTGCCTGCGCCATGTCTCTTGCCTTCCGCCTGCCCGGACTCTCCGCCCTTGCCGCCGCCACGTCGTTTGCCGTCGTCGCCAGCGCGCCGGCGTTCGCCGCCGACAACTATCCGTCGCGCCCGATCCGACTGATCGTTGCCTATCCGACCGGCGGGATCAGCGATACGGTCGCGCGCGCGCTCGCCGAGCGCCTCTCCGATCAGATGGGGACCTCGGTGGTGGTCGAGAACAAGGCGGGCGCCGGCGGCAGCATCGGCATGGACGCGGTGGCCAAGGCCGCGCCCGACGGATACACGATCGGCTTTTCGTCGACGAGCCCGCTGACCTTGAACCCCCACGTCGGCAAGGTCCACTACGACCCGCAGCGCGATATCGCCCCGGTGATGAGCGTGATGTATTCGCCGGTGATCGTGGTCGCCACCTCGAGCTTTGCCGGCAAGACCTTCCAGGATCTGGTCGCGCAGGCCAAAGCCAAGCCGGGTTCGGTCCGGTGGGCGACCTCGGGCCTCGGCACGGTCGGCCACGTCGTGCTCGAGCAGGTCAAGGCCAAATCGCGAGCGGACCTGACGCTGATTCCGTACAAGGGCGCCGGCCAGCAGATGAACGACGCGCTAGGCGGCCAGTTCGAAGTGATGAGCACCAATGCCAGCCCGGCGCTGACGCAGCAGATGCAGGCCGGACGGCTGCGTGCGCTGGCGGTCGGCGCGCCGAAGCGCATCGACGCGCTGGCCGAGGTGCCAACCTTTGCCGAACTCGGTTATCCGAAGGCCAATCTGACGTCGACCTTCGGCGTGTTCGCGCCGGGCAAGACGCCGGCCGCGATCGTCACGCGCCTGAATGCCGAACTGAACAAGGCGCTGGCCGCGCCGGAAGTCCGCGAACGCCTGCTCAAGGGCGGTGAGGTGCCGACCGGCGGCAGCGCGGCGCAGTTTGCCGCCGCTATCCGTGCCGAGTACGACGACAACGGTCGCATCGTCAAGGAAGCCGGCATCAAGGCGGACTGAGCCGGCGCAAGACCGGGCTTCCGCAGTCATCCTCACTGCCACCGCGCACGCCGCTCACGCGGGCGGCGGGGGATCGCAGCCGGGGTCGGCCGCGTCGGCAGCGGCCCAGTGGGCCAGCGCCGTCAGCTCGTCAGGCTCGGTCAGCAAGCCATCCTCGTCGAGCAGGCAGAACGCGACCAGCCCGCCCATCAGTCCGCCCGCCGCGGGCGCCAGCCAGAACAGCCAAAGCTGCGCGATCGCCCAGCCCTGAACGAACAGCGCCTGGCCGGTGGCGCGCGCAGGGTTGAGCGCGGCGTGGGTCACCGGCAAGGCAAGCAGGTGGGCCATCGTCAGCGCGAGCCCAAGTACCACGGGACCCGCCGCGATCAGGCGGCAACGGCGCGTGACGCTGGCGGTCACCAGCGCCAGCATCGCGGTCGCCGCGAATTCGATCGCCAATGCGCTCGGCATGTCGTAGCCCGACGGCGAATGCAGACCGTAGCCGTTCGCGGCGAAGCGCTCGGACGACAGGGCGAAATCCGGGCGGCCCTGCGCCGCCAGCATCAGCAAGGTCGCCGCGGCCACCGCACCAACCAGCTGCGCGATGCCGTAGGGAATCACCTCTCGCCAGGGAAAGCGCCGTGCCGCGGCCAGGGCCAGGCTGATGGCGGGATTCAGATGCGCACCGGAGATCGGTCCGACCGCCCGCCCCATTGCATAGGCCGCGAGCCCGAAGGCCAGCGCGATGCACAGCAGGTCCGCGGCGGTATCCGGCTTGCAGCCCGCCAGCACCACCACGCCGCAACCGGCAAAGATCAATCCGAAGGTGCCGACCGCTTCCGCGAGCAGTCTTCTGGCGAGGGAGGCCATGGTTCGCTCCTTAGATGGGGTTGACCACATCGAGGCGGCAGCCGGCCGAATACACCGTCGTCAGCCGCACGCCGTTGTGCGGCCACAGGGCCAGCTTGGTCCGCACGCGTGACAGATGGCTGTCAAGCGTGCGCGAACCGGCCGGCAGCGCGCGATGCCAGACCTCGTCGATCATGGTCTGGCGCAACACCAGCTGGCCGAGATGACGGAACAGCAGAATGGCCAGATCGAACTCCTTCGGCGAGAGCATGACCGGCGTGCCGGTCAGATACGCGCGCCGGTCAGTGGTCGAAAAACGATAGGCACCGACCGACAGATCGAAGCAGCCCTCGCCCGTATCGAGCATGCGCCGCGCCAGTGCGTGAATGCGGGCGGCCAGTTCCGCTCGCCGCACCGGTTTGGTGATGAACGCATCCGCGCCCTGCGCGAGGCCGTGGCACAGCTGGCACTCCTCGGCGGCATCGCCGAGCAGCATCACGGGCAAGCGGCTGCCTATAGTACGGCGCACCCACAGCAGCACGTCCTGGGCGGCGATGCCCGGCACTTCCCAATCCAACAGCAGCATGTCGAATGCTTCCTGGCGCAACGCCATCATCAGGGTCCGTCCTTCCCGGAAGCGAATGCATCGATGGCCTTGCAGGCTGAGCGTTTGCTCGAGCACCACGGCTTGCGTGGGATCGTCTTGCAGCGCAGCGATTCTCATGGCGTCTGCTCTCCTCGCGTGTCGATTTCGATTGCGCGGGGGGGGGGGGTGGGTGTCCCGACGCGCGACAAGGGAGTGCGCCGGCGGGGCTGTCACCGGCCGCGGATCGTGAGAGCGTTGGCATGGGCCTTCGCGTCGATCGCCGCTGGCATTGGCGCGGCAATGTCGATCCGCGCAGGCATCGTACGTTCAGACATCGGCATGCCGAAAGTGAGAATTTGTTGAAACCTCAAATTGAGGCAATTCCTATTTGTAAACGGTCACGCGCAGGCTTAAATGCGGGATGGTTCGATGCTCGATGGCAAGGGGCCGGTCGCAGGCAGACCGGAGTTCGATCGCTCACCACCGTGAACGGAGTTGCGCATGAAGATCGCATCGCTCGAAGACGAACCCGCGCAAGCTGCGTGGATCCAGCAAATCGTGACCGAGGCCGGCCACTGCTGCGTCAGCTTCGGACAGAGCCGGCAGTTGCTGCTGCGCTTGCGCAATGAGAGTTTCGATCTGTTGCTGCTCGACTGGCAGATGCCGGACATGAGCGGCAAGGAAGTTCTGCACTGGACTCGTACCAACCTGGATCGGCGCGTGCCGGTGATGTTCCTGACCTGCCGCGGCGCCGAGGAAGATGTGGTCAGCGGCCTGTGCGCGGGGGCCGACGACTACATGGTCAAACCGATCCGGCCGGGCGAGCTGACCGCGCGCATCCAGTCCCTGCTGCGCCGTACCGACAGCCGCCGCGGCGGTACCGACGCGCGCGTCAGCCTGGGCGGCTACGTGTTCGACAGCGCCGCCCGTACCGTCACGCTGAACGGCTGCCCGGTCGAGCTGACGCCGAAGGAATTCGACCTGGCCCTGCTGCTGTTTCGCAACGAGGGCCGCATCGTCGCGCGCAACTATATCGTCGCCGCGGTCTGGGGCAGGGAGATCTCGCCGCTGTCGCGCACCATCGATACGCATATGTCCCGGGTACGCAGCAAGCTGGGCCTGCGCGCGGAACGCGGTTTCCGGCTGATTCCCGTCTATACCCACGGTTATCGGCTCGAGGTGGTGAGCCTGCCATGAGTTTTCTCGTCAGCATGAGGGATCGATTTGCCCGTCTGGCGGCATGGCGCCGCCGCTGGGCCCGCAGCGCGGCGCGGCGCGGCGATCCGGTATGGCGCGCGGTGGTCCATGGCTTGGCGCATGACCTGCGCGTTCCGCCCACCGACATGCTGGCGCTGGCCGGCCTGTATCGCGCCGGTGCACTGGCCGGGCCTGCGTTTACGGCGCGGGTCGTCGCGCACGCACGCGAGGCGCTGAACCGGGTCGACGAACTGGGCAGCCTGATCGAAGAAGCCGCTCATTCGTATCGCCGCGAGCCGGTCGATCTGGCTGCATTGGTCGCCGGATGCGTCGATGCGGCATGGAGCGCGGCCGACGAGACGGGCGTGATCCTGCACTGCCAGGCCCTGCCGGCCGTCGCATGGGTGGAGGGCGATGTCCGCATGCTCGAGATGGCGGTCACCCGCCTGCTGGCCCGTGCGATTCTGGATGCCTCGCCCGGTGCGGCCGTGCACCTGCGGATGGGCATTTCGCGCCGGGTTTGCTGCGTGGAGATAGCGACCGCGGCCGCGTCGCCACATGCGGTCGCCGCGGCGCTGTCACGCAGTGCGCCGGCCGGTATGTTCCTGCGCCGCGTGATGCGATGCCACCGCGGCAAGCTGACATTGGGCAACGAGCATGGCGTGGCCATCTGGCGCCTGGTACTGCCCCAAAGCAAAAAAGCACCCGAAGGTGCTTTCTTGCCTGCAGATCGGTAAGAAACGATGCCGATCAGAAGATGTGGCGGATACCCACGGCCACGCCGGTCTGGTTGCTCTTGCCCGGCAGTTCGGTGCGAGCACCGTCCTTGACCTTGTTGTAGTCGACCGTACCGTAGACCTGGGTACGCTTGGACAGCGCGTACTCGGCCAGCAGCACGCCGGTGTAGCGCTTGCCATCGTTGCCGGCAACACCGTCCTTGTTGTCGATGTCGTCGTAGTAGAACGCGCCGGTCAGGGCCAGGGCCGGGGTCAGCTGGTAGCTGGCGCCCACATAGCCGATCTTGTCCTTGCGCGGATTGGCAGCGTGGTTGCCGCCCGCAGGGATCGGGTTGCCAGTGGTGGCTTGATCCGGATTCAGGAAGCCGTTGTCGATGACGCCGGTGTGATCCTTGCCGCCGATGTAACCGACGAATAGCTTGGCCGCGCCGATGGTGTACTTACCGGCCACGCCCCACATCTGCTGCTTGTTCTCGTTGATGTCGCGGATTTCCTGGTACACGCCGCCGATGCCGAACGGGCCGAAGGCGTACGACGCACGGGCACCCCAGTACTGGTTGGTACGCACGCTGCCGGCTTGCTCGCCGAAGCCATAGCTGGCGCCGACGTTCAGGCCGCCGAACTTGCCGTCATAGCTGATGACGTTGTCGCGGCGCAGTTGGGTCAGGAAGAACGGCCAGGCGTTGTTGTTGTAGTTGCCGATCGTCAGCGGATCGTAGTCACCGAACAGGTTGAAGCCCTCGGTGTACTGACGGCCCAGCTTGATCGTGCCGAAGTCGCCCGACAGACCCACGTAAGCCTGACGGCCGAACAGCGTGCCGGTGGCCTGGTTGCCGCGGCCGGTGTCCGGATCGAAGCCGTTTTCCAGTTGGAAGATGGCCTTCAGGTTGTTGCCCAGGGCTTCGCTGCCCTTGATGCCCCAGCGGCTGTTGGTGATGGCGCCGTTGGTCAGTTCGACCAGGCCGTCATCGTTGGCGTTGGCGTTGGTGGTGTAGCGAATGCTCTGGTCGACGATGCCGTACAGCGTGACGGAGGATTGCGCGTAGGCGCTGCCGGCGAACAGGGCGCCGAGTGCGAGAGTCAAGGCCGATTTCTTCATGGTGCTCCTTTTCTGTCTTGTGGTTCTGTCGCCGGATCGCGGCGGCATTTATTGGCTCTACGTTGTCGGTAGACGCCGCGAAAATTTATCAAAACGTAACCCGTTCCGACACCAATCCTTGCCGGAGCGACGCGGAATGGACGCCGCTGGTGGCAAATTCGTTGTCCGGCCGCGACAGTTAGCCGCAATGGTGCATTGCGGCGTGCAAAGTCGGGCCCGCGAAGGCGTGCGGAAACAGAAAAGGGGAAGGGCGGGGCGGGCGAGGGCGTCCGCGTCGGGACACCCCGCCGAAGGGGGGAGCGGCCGGACCGGGCGGCCGGCCGGTGACGATCAGCTCTGCGGGATCTCGATCTTGACCTCGAGCACCTCGAGGTTGTCCTGGCGCTCAAGACTGACCCGCAGGTCCTGATCGCCGATCTTCACGTATTTCGAGATCACGGCAACCAGCTCGCGCTGCAGTGCCGGCAGATAATCGGCCGGCGCGGAATGGCCGGTGCGTTCATGGGCGAGGATGATCTGCAGCCGCTCCTTGGCGACCGACGCGGATTTCTTTTTCTCCCCGAGCAGGAAGGACAGGATCGACATGGGGATGAGCCCTCCTTACTTGTTGCCGAACAGGCGCGACAGCAGGCCCGGCTTCTGATAATCGACGAAGCGCATCGGCTTTTCCTTGCCGAGGAAGCGGTCCACCACGTCGCCGTAGGCGTCGGCCACGTCCGTGCCCTCCAGATGGATGGCCGGCGTGCCCTGGTTCGAGGCGTGCAGCACCGCCTCGGATTCGGGAATCACGCCGATCAGCTTGATACGCAGGATTTCCTGGATATCGGTCAGCGACAGCATCTCGCCGCCGTGCACGCGCTTCGGGTTGTAGCGCGTGATCAGCAGATGTTCCTTGATCGGCTCGCCTTCGCTGGCGCGCTTGGTCTTGGACGACAGGATGCCGAGGATGCGGTCCGAGTCGCGCACCGACGAGACTTCCGGATTGGTGACGATCAACGCCTCGTCAGCAAAATACATCGCCATCAGCGCGCCGGTTTCGATGCCGGCCGGCGAATCGCAGACGATGTATTCGAAGTCCATGGCGATCAGGTCCTTGATCACCTTCTCGACGCCTTCATGCGTCAGCGCTTCCTTGTCGCGGGTCTGCGAGGCCGGCAGGATGAACAGGTTCTCGCACTTCTTGTCCTTGATCAGCGCCTGGTGCAGATTGGCCTCGCCCTGCACCACATTGATCAGGTCGTAGACCACCCGGCGCTCGCAACCCATGATCAGGTCGAGGTTGCGCAGGCCGACGTCGAAGTCAATCACGGCGGTCTTGTGGCCGCGCAGGGCCAGCCCGGCGGCGAAGCTCGCGCTGGTGGTGGTCTTGCCGACGCCTCCCTTGCCGGAGGTCACAACGATGATTTTTGCCATGGCTCTTGGTCCAGTAATAGGGTTGAAGCTTGCGCTGCGATGTTGCGGGACTCGGCCGAACTCACTTCATGCGAAGCGGCTCGAGAATCAGGGTTTCGTCGGCGAGCCGGACCTGCGCGGGTTTGCCCAGCACGTCGGGCGGCAGGGTCTGTTCGGCGGTCCGGTAGATGCCGGCGATCGAAATCAGTTCGGGTTCCAGGCAGGTGCAGAAGATGCGCGCGTCCGGATTGCCCTTGACGCCCGCCAGCGCACGGCCGCGCAGCGGGGCGTAAATATGGATATTGCCTTCGGCGATGACTTCCGCACCGAAGCTGACCACGTCCATGATCACCACGTCGCCGTGCGCGTAGATCTGCTGTCCCGAGCGTAGCGGCCTGTCGATCAGCATCGTCGTGGCGGCGCGCGGCGGTTCGGGTGCCGGAGCCGCGGCGGGGGCAGGAGCAG
>NZ_AMPR02000061.1:0-11277 GCF_000307735.3 Cupriavidus sp. HPC(L)
CTGCAGGCGCTGGCCGGCCGCGACGGCAACGCGGGCCGCATCCGCCAGCGCAACGAGGCGCGCATCCTGCGCGCGGCCGAAGGGGTGTTCGCGCGGGCCGGCTTCGCGGGCGCGACCATGGCGGAAATTGCCGCGCGCGCCGGCGTGCCCAAGTCGAACCTGCACTACTACTTCCGCACCAAGCAGGCGCTCTACCGTGCGGTGCTGGCCAACACGCTGCGGCTGTGGCTGTCGCAGGCCGACATCATCAGCGCCGAGCGCTCGCCCGAGGCCGCGCTCGAGCAATACATCCGCGCCAAGATGCGGCTGTCGGCGCGCTATCCCGACGCGTCGCGCGTGTTCGCCAACGAACTGCTGCATGGCGCGCCGGAGATCGGCGACGTGTTGCGCGACGCGCTGCGCAGCTTGGTGGGACGCAAGTCCGTGGTGATACGCGGCTGGATCGCCGCGGGCCGGATGGCGCAGATCGATCCGAGCCATCTGTTCTTCACGATCTGGGCCGCGACGCAGACCTATGCCGACTTCGAGGCCCAGATCTGCGCCGTGCTCGGCGTGCAGCGGCTGGAGCGGCGCGATTACGAACGGGCGACCGAGCATCTGGTCGCCCTGGTGCTGCGCGGCTGCGGGCTGACGCCGCCCGCGCCGTCCACGGCGGCAACGTCGTCCCGTCATGGCCGCCGTGCGCGCGCCGCGCCGGCACCTGGAGCGCAGCCCGTCGCCGGCGAACAAGCGACGCCACGGCGCCGCGCGTTCCAGCGCAATGCCGATCCCTTGCCGTAAGGCACAGACGCAATACCCCCGCATACCCGGAGGCCCGACATGCTCGATCTGATCGTTCGCGACTGCAATCTGCCCGACGGCCGCACCGGCATCGACATCGGCATCGCCGACGGCCGCATCGTCGCGGTCGAGCCGGCGCTGCCGGCGCAGGCGGCCGAGCAGATCGACGCGGCCGGTCAGCTGGTGTCGCCGCCGTTCGTCGACGCGCATTTCCATCTGGACTCGACGCTGTCGCATGGGCTGCCGCGCGTGAACCAGTCGGGCACCCTGCTCGAGGGCATCGCGCTGTGGGGAGAACTGAAGCCGCAGCTGACGCAACAGGCGCTGGTCGAGCGCGCGCTGGCGTATTGCGACTGGGCGGTGGCGCGCGGCCTGCTGGCGATCCGCTCGCATGTCGACGTCTGCGACCCGCGGCTGCTGGCGGTCGAGGCGCTGCTGCACGTGCGCGAGCAAGTCCGGCCTTACCTCGACCTGCAACTGGTGGCCTTCCCGCAGGACGGCGTGCTGCGCAGCCCCGGTGCCCTGGACAACCTGAAGCGCGCGCTCGACATGGGCGTGCAGGTGGTCGGCGGCATTCCGCATTTCGAGCGCACCATGGCGGACGGCGCGGCGTCGGTGCGGCTGCTGTGCGAGCTGGCCGCCGAACGCGGGCTGCCCGTCGACATGCACTGCGACGAGACCGACGATCCGATGTCGCGCCACGTCGAGACGCTGGCCGCGGAAACGGTGCGGCTCGGTCTGCAGGGCAGGGTGGCCGGCTCGCACCTGACCTCGATGCATTCAATGGACAACTACTACGTGTCCAAGCTGCTGCCGCTGATGCGCGAGGCGGGCATGGCGGCGATCGCCAATCCGCTGATCAACATCACGCTGCAGGGCCGGCACGACAGCTACCCGAAGCGGCGCGGCATGACGCGCGTGCCGGAGCTGCTGGCCGCCGGCGTGCCGGTGGCGTTCGGCCATGACTGCGTGATGGACCCCTGGTATGGGCTTGGCTCGGGCGACATGCTCGAGGTCGCGCACATGGGCCTGCATGTTGCGCAGATGACCGGGCAGCAGGCGATGCGCGCGTGCTTCGACGCGGTCACCGAGACGCCGGCGCGGATCCTGGGTTTGTCCGACTACGGCATCGCGCCCGGCCGCCGCGCCGACCTGGTGCTGCTGCAGGCCGCCGATCCGGTCGAGGCGCTGCGGCTGCGCGCGGCCCGGCTGCTGGTGATGCGCGCGGGCAAGGTCATCGCCAGCACGCCGCCAGCGACGGCCACGCTGCGTTTGAGCGGCAGGCCGGAGCGCGTCGATTTCCGCGTCGGCGGCGCGGCAGCGGGGCGGTTGCCCGCCAGGTAAATATTTTTTGTGAAAGGGTGTTGACGACCTTCGGTTCGATCTGCATAATTGCGGTCTTCGCATCGCAGCAAACGTGATGAAAGACACGGAAGCGGCGAAACGAAGCCCAGGTGGCGGAATTGGTAGACGCACTAGGTTCAGGTCCTAGCGGTGGCAACACTGTGGAGGTTCGAGTCCTCTCCTGGGCACCAAAATCCTGAAGAGAAGGCCGTTGCAAATCGCAACGGCCTTTTTTTTCGTCTGCGTTTTTCCTTCGCCGACTCTTCCCTTCGTCCGCGCTCTATTCGAGCGCCCGGTCGCGCGGTCCTCGCGTTCTCTCTGCGATTCCCCGCTGCCTCACCCGCCGATTCCGTATCGCGGCGCGCCGTTTCAGCAGGTGCGCATGGCCGCTGCCGCAGCGCGCGCGTGCGAGCATGGATCGGGTTGACGACCCTAACGGTTGCGTTGCCTTTGACCTATGCTCAGAACAAATCGGGCGCGCGGACATCAGCCCGAAGGTGGTCGCCATGGACATGGTCTTGTTGTCGAGAGAGAGGAAGACCGGCATTGCCGCTGGCCGGGCTTGCGTAGGCACCAACCATCGAAGGACCTGCCGCTGTCACCGATGGCGCTACGGTTCCTGCGTCGCCGTGCTGCTGAGCGCGATCGCTCAGGCCGAGAGCGGGCCCCCCGGCAGCGAGGCCGTGCTCGGCTGGCAGCCACTGGGCGAGGAAGAGGCCGCCGCGCTGCTGGCCGCGCTGGACCCGGCTACGACGCTGCAGGCCGCCTCCACCTTTTCACCGCCCGACCCCTTCGAGTCCGCGCCCTCCACCGGGCACGCCGCCGTTCCCCAGCCATCGTCGCCAGAGGCATCGCCACCATCGTACGCGCCGGTATTGCTGGCCTCGTTGCCGTCGACTCACGCCTCGGCATCGCCTTCGTCTTCGTCCTCCGCATCACGATCCGCGCTGGCGCAAATGGCTGCGGAATCCGACAGCGCGATGCGCGCCGCCCTGGCCGCCGAGCCGCGCGATGGCGCGCGGCGGCCCAGCTGGCTGCTGCACGCCGACGATGCGGCGTCCGCCAGCGGTTTCGTCGACACGCGCGTGCGCACGTTGTCGCTGGCGCTCGACGCGGTGCTGCCGCGCAGCGGGGTCACGATCCAGCCGCGCGTGCAGCTCGCCTACCAGCCGCGCGACGATGGCCTGCCGAACCCGGCGCTGGCCGCGATGCCGGCCGACGACCGCGCGACCGGGCTCGCGGTACGGCTCTACGGCGCGCAGCCGACCCGGCTGGCCGGCGTCTATCCCTTCGTCGAGGCCGACCTGTGGCAGGACAGCAGCCGCAAGACCATCAACATCAACGGCACCCGCATCGACACCGACCTGCTGCGCGGCCTGTTCTCGTTCAATATCGGCGCGCATGGCAGCACCCGCGGCGGCGTCAAGATCTGGGTCAAGGTCAAGACCGGGCGCAATGCGGGCGGCATCATCGGCGCCCGCTACCGGTGGTAAGGGAGGGGCAGGGCATCGGCGCGCAAAAAAGGCTTGCGTTCCCATGCCACTGCGATACAATTGCGCCCTCGCGTGCGGCTGTAGCTCAGTTGGATAGAGTACTTGGCTACGAACCAAGGGGTCGTGGGTTCGAATCCTGCCAGCCGCGCCACCTATACGAAGGGCTTCCAGTGATGGAAGCCCTTTTTCTTTGCGCCCACCTCCTGGGTCCGCCTTTGCGGCGGACCTTCGCGCGGGGTCTTCGTGCCGGGTCTTCGTGCTCGGATGCGTGACAGCCGTTACAGCGCGGCGCGACACGATGCTTCCGGCATTCCCTACACTGCGGCCATCCCGATTTGCGCAATGCCGCTCAGCCGGCATGCCGATTGCCATGAAGCCATCGAAGCTGCCGTTCTCCAGGCCGTTCTCCAGGTCGTCCTTCCTGCGGGCCTGTCTGTTCGTTTGCCTGTCCGCCTGCCTGTCCGTCAACGCCAATACCTATGCCGCCGATGATGGCGACGCCCTGACGAGCGCGGCGATCGCGGCGATCGTCGATGCCGCCGTCAAGCCCGCGATCGCGCAGCATCGGCTTCCGGGCATGGCGGTCGCCGTGACCGTCGACGGCAAACGCTACTTCTACAACTACGGGCAGACCGCAATGCGAGGCGGCCGGCCGGTGACCAAGGAAACGCTGTTCGAGATCGGCTCGGTCAGCAAGACCTTTGCGGCCACACTGGCAGCCTACGCCGAAGCGAGCGGCAAGCTGTCGCTGCAGGATCCGGTCAGCCGCCACCTGCCCGCGCTGCGCGGCGGCACCTTCGACAAGGTCACGCTGCTGCAGCTTGGGACGCATACCTCCGGCCTGCCGCTTGCGGTGCCGGAGCGAATCCGCAGCGAGCCCGACATGGCCGAATACCTGTCGGCATGGCGGCCACCTTACCCGGTCGGCACGCATCGCGTGTATTCGAACAATGGCATCGGCCTGCTCGGCGCGATTGCGGCGGCCCGCCTTGGCGGCGCGTACAGCGATCTGGTCCACGCGATCGTGTTCCAGCCGCTCGGCATGAAGCACAGCTACTTCAAGGTGCCCGCCGAGCGGCAGGCCGACCATGCGCAGGGATATACCGCGGCCGATGCGCCGATCCGGATGAAGGAGGGCTATCTATGGGAGCCGGCCTATGGCATCCGCTCATCGTCCGGCGATCTGGTGGCGTTTGTCGAAGCCAATATGTCCGGCGCCCGCATCGACGACACGTTGCGGCAGGCGATCGCGCGTACCCATGTGCCGCGCTTTCGCGCGGGACCGATCACGCAGGACCTGATCTGGGAACAGTATCGCTATCCGCCGACGCTGCAGCAGCTGCTGGCCGGCAATGCCGCGATCCTTCGCGCCGAAGCCGCGACGCCGATCGTCGCGGCGCCATCGGAGCAGCCGGCGTATCTGCACAAGACCGGTTCGACCAACGGCTATTCGGCCTATGTCGCGTTCGTGCCGGACAAGCGGATCGGCATCGTGCTGTTGGCCAACAAGGCGTATCCGGTCGATCAGCGGGTGACGATCGGCTACGAGATCCTGTCCCGTATTGCCGAGCGCGCGAAGCGCTAGCGTCCCCCCTTCACGCCAGCACCGTCATCGAGGCACCAACGGAAACCGCACCCGCGCGACCACGCCCGATGGCACGTCGCGGCGGTTGGCGATGCTGGCGTCGCCGCCGTATCGCTCGGCGATCGCCTTGACGATCGCCAGTCCGAGACCGCTGCCTTCGGTGCCATGGACGTCGGCACGGAAGAAGCGGTCGAACACGCGGGGCAGCGCCTCGGGCGCGACGCCGTTGCCGGTGTCGCGCACTTCGATGCAGGCGAGCCACTCGTCGCGATAGGCGCGCAGGTCGATGGTGCCGCCGTCCGGCGTGTACTTGATGGCGTTGTCGACCAGATTGCTGAGCGCCGTGCGCACGTCGGCCAGGTTGGCGCGTACCTCCAGATCGTCCAGCTGTTCGACGCCCAGATCGATGCCGTGCGCCGCCGCGCGCGGCAGATGCATCTCGATGACGTCGGGCACCACATCGCGAATCGCCACCGGCTGCGACGAGGCCCGCTCGGGCGGAGCGTCGGCCCGCGCGAGCCGCAGCAACTGCGAGATCATGCGCGTGCTGCGCGCGATCACATGCTGCAGCGCGTGGTATTCGCGCAGGCTGTCCGGCTCCGACAGCGTGCGGCCGAGGTTGTCGGCCTGGATCTGCAGCGAAGTCAGCGGACTGCGCAGTTCGTGGGCGGCATCGGCGATGAACTTCTTCTCGACTCGCAGCGACTGCGACAGCCGCGTGATCATCAGGTTGATCGACTGCACCAGCGGCAGCAGCTCGCGCGGCACCTTGTCGGTCGGCAGCGGCTCCAGATGGCCGATGTCGAGCCGCGCCGCGCGCTCGCCCAACGCCCCGACGCGCCGCAGCGCGCGCTTGACCGTCACGAAGATCGCCAGCCATGCCAGCGGGATCATCGCCAGCGCTGGCGTGGCACTGGCGATCGCGGCGTCTTCGGCAATGCGCTTGCGCGAGGCGTCGCGCTGCGCGACGTTGATGGTCCACCTGGGCCCGTGCTGCGAGTACACGCGCCACCGTTCCTCGTCGACCGTCTGCGTCGAGAAGCCAGGCGGCGCCTCGCGGCCGATGGTGATCCGGTCGCTGTCCGGATGCAGCGTCGGCTCGGGCGCGCCGAGCCAGATCTGGATCACGATGCCGTCGGAGGCGTCGCGATAGAGGTAGAGCGGCTTGGTCGCGCGCGTCATGTCGTCACTGACGCGGGCCGCCACCTCCTGCAGGCGGCGGTCCAGCAGTTCATGGATTTCGGAGGTGGCCAGCACATACGTCCATGCCGTATGCAGCAAGGCGAAGACCGCGATCACGGTGCTGAGCGCCACGCTGAGCATCAGGCTCAACGAGCGGTTGCGCGATGGCGCGGCACGCCGGGCCGGATGCGGTGCGCGGGGCGAGGCCTGGTGCGGTTCGGTACGGGCGGGCATGGGGTCTGGCCAGGTGCGCACCGGACTGCCGGCCGCGAGGTTCAGCTCGGGAGATCGTTGGGTGGACTGCTCGGGGGATCGCCGGGGCGATTGCCTGGGGCGCTGCCATCCTGCGTGCTCGATTCGGGCGCCGTGGACGGCGTATCGCGCTTGAGCTTGTCGCCGCCCAGCAGAACGGTCCAGCCGAGGCCGCGCACATTGCGGATGGAGGAAGCACCGAATTTCTTGCGCACCGAGTAGATCAGCACGTCGACCGCATTGCTTTCGACTTCCTGTCCCCAGCCATAGATCTTTTGTTCGAGTTGATTGCGCGACAGGATCGTGCCCGGCCGTTCGAGCAGCGCCAGCATCAGCGCGAACTCGCGCGCCGACAGCGTTTCGGTGTGGTCATCGACCGTCAGGCTGCGCGTATCGAGATTGAGCCGGATGGTGTCGTCGCCCAGGCTCGAGGTCGCGTAGCCCGCCTTGCGCCGAAGCACCGCACGCATGCGCGCCAGCAGCTCCGGAACTTCGAAGGGCTTCAGCACGAAATCGTCGGCCCCGGCGTCCAGGCCCTGTACCCGCGTGTCCAGGTCGTCATGGGCGGTGAGAATCAGCAGCGGTGTCTGGTTGCCTTGCACCCGCAGCCGCCGCAGCAGATCGAGGCCCCCCATGCGCGGCAGGCCAAGGTCGAGCAGGATGATCGTGTAGGACCCTTGCTCGACCGCCTGCTGGCCGGCGACGCCGTCGCGCACCCAGTCGACGCTGCACTGCATGTTCTCCTTCAGCGCGCGCATCAGGCTGGTGCCGATCTGCAGGTCGTCCTCGATCAGAAGAATGCGCATGATTTCCGCTCGATACGCCGTCGAAAAGATAAGCCGGAGAGACATCGGCTCGGTGCCGCTCCGTAACGCGCGGACAGGCTGGCGCGCGCTGCGGCTTTACTTATACCGCCGCGGAATACGCGGGGGAAGTGGCGCTTGTCCCCATCGGTGTGCCGTCGATGCTGTCAGCCGTGGAGTCGCCGGATCTCGGCGTGGCAAGTCGCTTTCCAGGATCGAAAGTCGCGTGCGATTTTCTGATGTGCCGGCAGCGATGGAAGACGACACTTCGCGCCGGTCGGACCCGTTTCCGGCCTCCCCGCCTCTGCTTTGTCCGCCTTTCACAGGCGGATTTTTTTTGCCTGCGTGGTTTCCTGCCGGCAGTCGCTACCCAAAGCGCGTGATCGCAGGATTCGGCCGTCCGCACCCCCGCTCGGAGGATCCTGCACCGTGCGCTCGCGCACGCGAACCGCCGTAGGCGTCTCACATTTCGAGTTGAGAGAAAGAAGTTATAAGAAATCGATCAAGACTTTCTCTAAACGATTCGAGTAGACCCTCAAATTCTCAAAGTTCATTCGATAAATGGTTTGATATCGATGCGCTGTCCGGCGCCGCTCAACGCATCGAATCGAACGCATCGAAACGACGCGCAACGACGCCGGACAGCGACGTCTTTCAGGTCATCACCGGATCGGTCTCCAGCTCCGGCGATGGAATGATGCAGCCACTGAGCACCAGTGTTCGAGGGAAAGATGGGGGCAGTCAAGCTAATGATCTTCAGCCGGTCCGGCCGGATCGAGTGCAACGGCGAGACGCACGAAGTGCCGGCATGCAGCCTGGTTTTTACCAACGGCAATGCGACGGCGATTCCGGCGCGCGATGGCATCGATACCTACGTCTTCCATTCGGGGGACTTCCAGGACATCTACCGCGAACTGCATGAGCTGGCGAGCCGCTACCGACGAGGTACGCAGTTCTGGCGCGAACCGGTCAAGCGGATCACGGTGCCGGAGGAAACGATCAACGTGATCCGGCATCTCGGTGCCGTCGAGCCGCGCGCGATGCTGCGCTTCGCCTATGTCTACTGCATGGGAACGGAGCCCGAGTATTTCTCCCGGCTTCTGCACCATCTGATCGACAGCAGCCGCGACTTCTTCGAGTTCATCGAGGAGAACAGCATGAGCGCGTGGCCGGTCACGCAGTACGCCAAGGCGCTCGGCATCCCGGTACGCAAGCTGAACGTGATGTTCTACGAGAAGTTCGGCGTGTCGGCCAAGAACTGGCTGCTGGAGCGCCGGCTGCAGCGGGCGAGGGAGCTGCTGTTGCTGACATCGATGAAGGTCACCGATATCGCGCAGGAGTGCGGCTTCAACAGCCATGCGCATTTCAGCGTCAGCTTCCGCCGCCGCTACGAGGCCAGCCCCCGTCTGCTCCGGCAACACCACCAGAGTATCAACGACGCAGCGAACGAGGAATAGAAGGCGATGAGTCTGAACACAATGATCGATGGCATGGACGGTCCCGTCGCGTCCGCCAGTTTCAACATGGCCGAAGCGGTACAGCGCGCGGTGAGCACCGGCGAGACCACCGACTTCATCCTGGCCCAGAAGATGACGGCCGCCTTTACCAACATGACCGCGCTGCAAAGCTCGATCATCAAGGCGATGCACGACACCATCGCCGGCATCATCCAGAAGATCTAGCCATGCAGCGCTTGCCAACAGAGGTCAGGCGCCTGCTGGTCGAGCTGGCGTTCGCCGCCGGCAATCAGCGCCTGCACGCGGAGATCGACGTGTTTCTCGACACGTTGCACCTGCTGGTCGATGACGAGCAGGACCGCGCGATCTGCCGCGCGCATCTGTACATGCAAAGCGGCCGGCTCGTCGAGGCGCGTGCGTGCCTGGGCGACCGCAACGACCCGCCGGCGCTGTTGCTGGCGATGCTGATCGCGGCGCGGCGCGATGTCGCCGCCGCGCCCCGCGTCATCGCCCCGTCTCCCCGCACACGTCACTGAGCGGACGCGTCACCGAGCACCGAAGGTTTTCATCATGACTATGGACGCCATCACCATCGCCGGCCAGATGCTGGCCAGTACGGCCGGCAAGGCGACCGGCAAGGAGCCCGCGGCGGCCGACATCCAGGCGTTCATGGACGCGATGTCGGCCCGCGTGCCAAAGCCCGAGGCGATCGCCGCCGAGGCGATGCGCAAGGCGGACGCCACGGTTTCCGCGCGGGTCGAGACCATCACCGCAGGCAGCGCGCTCGATCCTGCCGCGATGAAGCGGGCACAGCAGGCCATGCTCGAGATGCGCAACGGCGTCGACCTGATCGCGAAGATCGCGGGAACGCTGTCGCAATCGATCAACAAGCTGACGACGATGCAATGAAGCGCTTCCGCACGATCGCCCTGGCCGTGCTCGCCACCATCAGCATGGCCGGCTGCAAGATGACGCTGTACTCGAACGTCGGCGAGGCCGAGGCCAACCAGATGCTGGCCCTGCTGATGCTGCGCCATATCGCGGCCGAGAAGGTGGTAGAGAAAGGCGGCGCGGTGACGTTGCGCGTCGACAAGGGCGAGTTCATCAATGCCGTCGAAGTCCTGCGGCAGAACGGTTATCCGCATCACAAGCGGCTTGGCATGGAAGACCTGTTTCCATCGAACCAGCTGGTGACATCGCCCGCGCAGGAGCGCGCCAAGATGCAGCTGCTCAAGGAGCAGCAGCTCGAAAGCATGATCTCGGCGATGGACGGCGTGATCGGCGCCAAGGTCTCGATCGCGCAGAAGGTCGACGAGAACGGCAAGCCGACCGGCACGCCATCGGCGGCAGTCTTCATCAAGTATTCGCCGCAGTTCAATCTCGGCAACTACGAGGTGCAGATCCGCAGTCTGATCCGCGATGGCATTCCCGATATCGCGTCCGACCAGATCAGCGTGGTGATGCAGGCCGCCGACTACCGCTATCAACCACCCGCGGCCGAGGCGCCCCCGCCGCGCTGGCGCCAGTGGCTGCAGGCGCAGCCGGCACAGGCAGCGGCCGCGGTGGCCGGCGGCGTGCTCGCGCTGTGCGCAATGGCCGGACTGTCGCTGTGGATCGCCCGCCGCAAGGGGAGTGCCGATGTCTGATGCCGCCAATGCCGGCGCGCGCGCGCAACAGAGCCTGTGCCCCGCCGTGCAGCGGCTGCACGCGCTGGCGTGGCGGCCAGGCGCCGTGATGCACCAGGGGTGGTGGGGCTATCTCGGGCTGGACGCCTGGCAAGACGACTACCGGCGGCATCCGGGCAGCCGGCGCGCGCTCGATGCGCTGATCGTGCAGCGCCGCGGGTTTCCCGCCGGCCCGCTCCCCGCGACGCTGTCGGACCAGCAGCGGCGCCTGCTGGCCATCGAGCCGCGTTTGCCGATGCTGCTTGTCGCGCTCGGAGCGGTGGCCGCGCGGGCGCCCGAACTGTTGCTGCTGGGCGATTACCGCCGGCAATTGCTGGCGGTACTGGGCGACGACGGCTGCGACCAGCTGGCTGCGCTGGTGCCCGACGGCAAAGGTGCGGCCCTGAGCCGGCCGCCCGAGCAGATCGTCGAATGGCTGCGCGAACTCGGCAGGTTGTGGCTGGACCACACGTTGCCCGGCAGCACCGTCTGGCAGGCGTTGTCGATCTGCCTGCCACCACCCGACTCATTGTTGGCGACACCGCCGGCCGGCCTTGCCTTGCCGATGCTGTTTCGTCTGGAACGTCTGCTATGAATCCCTTTGGACTGACGATCACCGCGGTCCGCGGTGAGTTGCCCGTGGGCGGCATCGTGCCGGCGGCAATGCTCGACCAATACATCGATGCGGCGGCGGCGCTTCGCCGCAACCGGTCGCGG
>NZ_AMPR02000060.1:0-11379 GCF_000307735.3 Cupriavidus sp. HPC(L)
CGGCGCGATGCTGACCGGCTTCGAACTGATGTCGGCGATGTGCCTCGAACTGGTGACGCGCCACTATCCGCAGCTGCGCTACCCGTTCGACCGGCCGCATCCGCAGGTGGTACTGCTCGAGCTATCCGACAGCGAAAGCGCCGAGCACGCGCGCGCGACCTTCGAAACGCTGATGGAAGCGGCCTTCGAGGCCGGCATCGTCGCCGACGCGGTGGTTGCCGAATCGGTGCAGCAGTCGCGCGACTTCTGGAATCTGCGCGAGCACATCCCGCTCGCGCAGGTCGAGGAAGGCAAGAACATCAAGCACGACATCGCGGTACCGATCTCGCGCGTCGGCGACTTCATTGCCAGCACCGACGCGCAGCTGCAGGCCGCCTTCCCCGGCGTGCGCATGGTGACCTTCGGCCATCTGGGCGACGGCAACCTGCACTACAACGTGTCGCCGCCGGCGGGACAGGACCACGACGCCTTCCTCGCGCATCAGGATGCGATCAACCGCATCGTGCACGACAGCGTCCATGCGTACGATGGCTCCATCTCCGCCGAGCATGGCTTGGGCCAGCTCAAGCGCGAGGAGAATCGGCGCTACAAGAGCGAGGTCGAACTCGCGATGATGCGGGCGATCAAGCAGGCGCTGGACCCGCTCGGGCTGATGAATCCGGGCAAGGTGGTGTAAGGCGCGGCGGCGGCGGCAAGCGCGCATAAGCTCATGCGAAATCCGTCGTAGCGGCAGGCCCCGGTTTCGTTGACGCCCCTTTCGTCGCGACCTAGTGTAGATAGGTTCGCGCGGCACATCGCTGCAAGAAGGGGACTTCCATGAGCCTGCGGCCAGATCCCACATTCCACGCGTCGCCCGCACTGGCGATGCAAGCGCCGGCGGAGGAGTACGCCTACACGGTGATGCTGAGCCCCGATGCCTCGCAGCCCGATGCGCTGGCCGTCATCGACGTCAAACCTGGCTCGCCGACCTACAGCCAGGTCGTGCATACGGTGGCGATGACCCATCGCGGAGACGAGCTGCACCACTTCGGCTGGAATGCCTGCTCCTCCGCGCTGTCCCCGCTGACGGGGCACGCGTTTCTGGAACGGCGCTTCCTGATCATCCCCGGCATGCGCTCGTCGCGGATCTATATCGTCGACACCAAACCGCATCCGACCCAGGCGGCGATCCACCGCGTGATCGAGCCCGACGAGATCTTCCGCAAGACCGGGTATTCGCGGCCGCACACCGTGCATTGCGGCCCCGAGGGCATCTATGTCAGCACGCTCGGCGGCGCCGGCAAGGATGGCACCGACGGCGCGCCCGGCATCTTCATCATGGACTGCGAGACGTTCGACGTGCTGGGCCGCTGGGAGATCGACCGCGGCCCGCAGGACAAGCACTACGACTTCTGGTGGAACCTGCCGCGCGACTACATGGTGTCGAGCGAATGGGCGCTGCCGCCGCAGTTCGAGAACGGCCTGGTGCCCGAGGACCTGCTGTCCAACCGCTATGGCCATCGCCTGCACTTCTGGGACCTGCGCGCGCGGCGCAATGTGCAGACCATCGACCTCGGCGCGCAGCATCAGATGGCGCTGGAGGTGCGCCCCGCCCACGACCCGGTGCGCGAATACGGCTTCGTCGGCGTGGTGGTCGACACCACCAATCTCGAAGGATCGATCTGGACGTGGTGGCGCGAGGACGGGCAATTCCACGCCGAGAAGACCGCGACGATTCCTGCCGAACCGGCCGCCACGGACGTGCTGCCGCCGATGTTGCAGGGGTTCGGCGCCGTGCCGCCGCTGGTGACGGACATCGACCTGTCGCTCGACGATCGCTTTCTCTACGTGTCGTGCTGGGGCACCGGCGAGATGCGCCAGTACGACGTCACCGACCCGCGCAAGCCACGGCTGACGGGTTCCGTCCATCTGGGTGGCATCGCGCGCCGCACGCCGCATCCGAACGGCAAGGCGTTCGCGGCGGGACCGCAGATGGTCGAGATCAGCCGCGATGGCCGCCGCATCTACTGGTCCAACTCGCTCTACTCCAGCTGGGACAACCAGTTCTATCCCGACGGCGTGCCGGCGGCCCAGGTCATGGCCCATGCCGATCCGGATGGCGGCCTGACGCTGGCCGACGACTTCTGGGTCGAGTTCCCCGTGGGCTACCGCGCCCATCAGATCCGCCTCGAAGGCGGCGACTGCTCGACCGATTCGTTCTGCTATCCGTCCGTCGGACCGCGATGACGTGGGAACAGGCCGGCCTGTGGACCGGCGTGATGGTCAGCGGCCTGTATCACGGCCTGAGCCCCGCGATGGGGTGGCCGCTGGCCGTGTCGAACGGCCTGATGGCGCGGCGTGACGACGCGGTGTTCGCCGCGCTCGGCTATCTGGGCCTCGGCCATGCCGGCGCGGTGATGGCCCTGACGCTCCCGTTCGGCCTGCTCGCGTCGCTGGCCGCCTGGCAGCGCGAGATCCGCTTCGTCGCCGCCGCCCTCGTGATCGGCTATGGCATCGCGCTGCTGGCGCGGCGCCGCCATGCACGCGCGCTCGCCCGCATCCCGCCGTCGCGGCTGGCGCTGTGGTCCTTCGCGATCGCGCTGGCCCATGGGGCGGGGCTGATGCTGGTGCCGCTCTATCTCGGCCTCTGCGGCACCGGGGCCGACGCGGGCCATCAGGCCGCGGCCTCGCTCGCCTTCGGCAACGCCGGCATGGCCGTGCTCGTCGCGCTGGTCCACACCGCGGCGATGATCGCGGGCGGCGGCGCGATGGCATGGGTCGCGTATCGCCACGTCGGCCTGGCGCTGGTCTCGCGCAGCTGGATCAATACCGACGCCGCCTGGGCGTTGAGTCTCGTGCTGGTGGGTGGGATGTCGCTGATGGCGGCGACGGCGCGCTGAACGTACCTGCATGCCGAACGCGCCTGGCGCCGATGCAAGGTGTAGCGCGACGGAACCCAGCTCCCCCCACACCAGAATTTTCATCCAATGAAAATCTGATCGCTTCGTTTGACGCTGCTTTCGGCGCCGCCCTACCCTGTGCCGCACAGAGTTTCCATTGACGAAACCAGCGCGCGCCTTGGCGCCGAGGAGACAAACCGATGAAGCGTCATTCCCTTGCGCGGCGCGCCCTGCTCGCCGCGATGGCGATGCTGTGCGCCGCGGCCGTTCCCGCGTTGTCCGCGAGCGCGGCCGAGGCCTTTCCCAGCAAGCCCATTCGGCTGATCGTCCCATTCACGCCTGGTGGCACGACGGACATCCTGGCGCGGCTGGTCGCGCAGAAAACCGGCGAGGCACTCGGCCAGCCGATGGTGGTCGAGAATCGCCCCGGCGCGGGCGGCAACATCGGCGCGGAGGCGGCCGCACGCAGCGCCGCCGACGGCTACACGCTGCTGATGGGCACGCTCGGCACGCAGGTCACCAACCAGTTCATCTATCCACGCATGCCGTATGACAGCGCGAAGGACTTCGCGCCGGTGACGCTGGTCGCCAATTCGCCCAACGTGCTGCTGGTCAACAGCACGCTGCCGGCCAACTCCATCGGCGACCTGATCGCGCTCGCCAGGCGCGAGCCCGGCAAGATCAACTACGCGTCGACCAGCACCGGCGGCTCGCCGCATCTGTCCGGCGAGCTGCTGAGCATGATGGCCGGCGTCAAGATGCAGCACGTGCCGTACAAGGGCGCGGCGCCCGCGATGACGGACCTGCTGGCCGGTCAGGTCAACCTGATGTTCGACAACCTGCCGTCCGCGCTGGCGCAGATCCAGGGCGGCAAGATCAAGGCGCTGGCCGTCACCGGCGTCAAGCGCGCCTCGGTACTGCCGTCGGTGCCGACGGTGCGCGAGTCGGGGTTGCCGGACTACGAGGTCAATTCGTGGTTCGGCCTGCTGGCGCCGGCCGGCACGCCGCCCGAGCGCGTGCGCCAGTTGCAGCAGGCCGTCGACAAGGTGCTGGCGATGCCGGACGTGCGCAAGCGCATCCAGGAACTCGGCGCCGAGCCCGGCGGCGAAGGCTCTGCGGCGTTCGCGGCGCAGATCAAGGCGGATACCGACAAGTGGGCGCGCGTGATTCGCAGCGCGGGGATCAAGGCCCAATGAGCGTGCTGCACGTATCGCACGTACCGCGCGTACTGCACGTACCGCACGTCGTGCATGTACGGCTCGTATGGCACGCACGACACGTACCGCAGCAAAGAAGGACCCAGGCATGACGGACACCATGACTCGCAGCAGCACCCTTCGCATCGGCTCGGGATCGGGCTGGTGGGGCGATCGCGTCGAACCCGCAGAACGCTCGGCGCGCCTCGGCAAGCTCGACTATCTCTGCTTCGAAACGATGGCCGAGGCCACGGTCTCGGCCGCGCAGGTCCGCAAGCGGCGCGACCCGGCGTTCGCGGGCTACGACACCTATCTCGACGAGCGCATGCGCGCGGTGCTGCCGCACTGCATCGCCAACGGCACGCGCATCGTCAGCAATCAGGGATGGATCCATCCGCTGGGAGCTGCCCGGCGCGTCGCCGAGCTGTGCGACGAGCTCGGGCTGCCGGGAGTCAAGATCGCGGCGATCACGACCACCGACCTGACCGGCAGCATCTGCGATCTCGACCTGACGCTGCTGGAGAGCGGCGCGCCGGTGTCCTCACTGCGCGGCACGCTGATCAGCGCGGAGCCTTACGAGGGCGCGGCGCCGATCGTCGAAGCCTTGCGCGCCGGCGCGCAGATCGTGATCACCGGCCGCGTGGCCGATCCCTCGCTGTTCCTGGCGCCGATGATCGCGCATTTCGGCTGGTCGACCGACGACGCGACCCGTCTCGCACGCGGCAGCGCCATCGGCCACCTGCTCGAATGCGGCGCGCAGGTGACCGGCGGCTACTTCGGCGATCCGGGCTACAAGGACGTGCCCGAGCCGTGGAATCTCGCCTTCCCGATCGCGGAGGTCGAGGCCGACGGCAGCGCGGTGATCGCGAAGGTTGAAGGCAGCGGCGGGCGCATCGACCTGCAGACCGTCAAGGAGCAGATGTTCTACGAGGTCCACGATCCGCGCCGCTATCTCACGCCCGACGCGATCGTCGACTTCTCGAGCGCGGTGCTGGAACAGGTTGGGCCCGACCGCGTGCGCGTCAGCGGTGTCGGCGGACTGCCGGCCACCGACACGCTGAAGGTATCGCTGGGCTGCACCGAGGGCCATATCGGTGAAGACATGTTCTTCTATGCGGGACCGGGCTGCCTGGAAAAGGCGAAGCTGGCCAGGCGCATCCTCGAGGAACGCTTTGCCATCGCGAAGCTGCAGGCCGACGAGCTGCGCATCGATTTTCTCGGCGTCAACGCCGTGCATGGAGCCGCGTCGCCAGAACCCGCGTGCGAGCCGAACGAGATCGCGGTACGCGTGGCGGCGCGCACGCGCACGCGCGAGGAAGCCGCCAAGGTCGGCCGCGAGATCGACAGCATGGCGGTCTGTGGGCTGGCATCGACCGGCAAGCGCGTGCCGCATCAGGACCGCACCCGCGAGATCATCGGCGTCTGGTCGGCACTGGTGCCGCGCGCGCTGATCCGCTCCGAGATTCACTATCTGTAAGGAAGCGTCATGCGTGTACCCCTGCGGCGTCTGGCCCATAGCCGCTCCGGCGACAAGGGCAACACCTCGAACACGGCCGTGATCGCCTACGCGCCCGAGTTCTATCCGCATATCAAGGCGCAACTGACCGCGGCGGCGTTCAGGTCGTGCTACGGCACGCTGATCACGGGCCAGGTGACCCGCTACGAGGTCGACGGACTGCAGGTGCTCAACTTCGTCGCCGAGGGCGCGCTCGGCGGCGGCGTGTCGCGCAGCCTGGCGATCGACAACTATGGCAAGGCGCTGGCCAGCGCGGTGCTGCGCTTCGACGTCGAGATTCCGGACGAGCTAGCGCCGCTGTTGCGCGGGCCGGCGCGATAGGCGCACCGCCGTCACGCGGCCTCGTTCGCCCTGCGCGGCCAGCGCCGTTCCGGTCCATGCGCTGGCAATACGGCTGGCTTCGGCTTTCAGCCGCCGCGCAAGCACCGCTTCGCGCGCGCGCAAACGTACCGTCTGCGCCGCCACGCTGAGCGCGCCGATCGGGCGCCCCTGGTCGTCCAGGATCGGTACCGCGATGCCGCCCATGCCCTCCACCACCCAGTCCAGAAACATCACGTGCCCGCGCGCACGGGCCGCCTCGATTTCTTCTGCGATGGCGGCCGCGTCCAGGCGCGGATAGTTGGCAAGCTTGCGCGAGGTCTGCTGCAGGCGATGCGCCCGTTCGGGCGCCGGCAGCCAGGCCAGCACCGCCAGACTTCCCGCGCCGACGCCGAGCGGCCGGCGCGTGCCGACCGACACGTAGTTCGCGCTTTGAGCGACGGTACCTGGCTGCACGTCCGAACACACCGCCTCGCCACGGCTGGCCTCGGTCAGCACCGCGGTATCGCCGAATGCCTCAACCAGCCGCTGCAGGGCAGGCCGCGCCAGCTTGCGTAGCTCGGCCCGGCGCTGCGCGACGTCGGCCAGCTGGAAGATCTCCGGGCCGATGCCATAGCGGCGCATCTCGTCCCGCGTGGCGAAACCCTCCTGCACCAGCAGGTCCAGCATGCGCGACGCGGTGGCGGGATCGAGCCCGGTCGCGCGCGCGACATCGCTCATGCGGCGCACTTCCGGGTCGGACAGCGCGCGCAGCACGGCAAGGGCGCGCTGGACCGGTGAGGGACGCGACGGCATCTCGCGACGTTCAGCGCGCGGGCGTGCCGGCCAGCGTATCGCGCTTGATCTTCTTCGCGAGCGACCACTTGTGGACCTCGGTCGGACCGTCGTAGATGCGGAAGGCCCGCACCTCCCGCAGGATCTGCTCGACGATGGTGTCGCGCGCCACGCCCAGGCCGCCCATGATCTGCACGCAGCGGTCGGCCACGCGGTACAGCGCCTCCGACACCGCGACCTTGGCCATCGAGCTCTCCGCCGTGCCCGCCGCACCGCCGTCGAGCACGCCGGCGCACCAGTCGATCATCAGCGCGGCCTGCTGCAGATCGATCCGATTCTCGGCCAGCATGAAGCCCACGCCTTCGTGGTCGATCAGCAGCTTGCCGAAGGCCTTGCGCGTGGTGGCATACGTGCGCGCGATCTCGTCGGCGCGCACCGTGCCGCCAAACCAGCGCATGCAGTGCGACAGCCGCGCCGGCGACAGACGCACCTGCGCATAACGGAAGCCCTCGTTGACCTCGCCGAGCACCTGGTCGGCCGGCACGCGCAGGTCGTCGAGCAGGATCTGCGCATGGCCGCCCGGCATCGAGCTGTCGATGGTGTCGATCACGCGCTCGATGCGAATGGCCGGATGCGGCAGATCCACCAGGAACATCGTCGCCCGCGCGTGCTCGCCGTCGCCGGTTCGCGCCATCACGATGCCCACCTGCGCCCCTTCGGCGCCGGTGATGAACTTCTTGCGGCCGCGGATGACCCAGTCGCCGCCGTCCTGCGTCGCCGTGGTCTGCAGCATCGAAGGATCCGAACCGGCCCCGCCCTCCTCGGCCGGCTCGGTCATGAAGAAGGCGGAACGCGCCTCGCCGCGCACCAGCGGCTCGAGAAAGCGCTGCTTCTGCGCCGGCGTGCCGACCTTGCCGAGCAGGAACATATTGCCCTCGTCCGGCGCCATCGTATTGACTGCAACCGGTCCCAGCGGCGACAGGCCCGAGCGCTTGAGCACGGCCGCGGTTTCCAGCTGCGTCAGATGCGAACCGTCGGGCAGGATATGCGGTGTCATTACGCCCGCCGCGCGGGCTTTCGCGCGCATCTCGTCGATCAGTTCGTTCGTCGGCCCGTGCGCCGTGCAGCGGGGATCGGCTTCATAGGGGACGACGACATCGCGGACAAAACGCTCGACGCGATCGGCAATGACGCGGCTGCGTTCGGTGGGGCACGGGGTGAACATGCTCGGTGTCTCCTTGGGGTCGGTCGCGCTCGCGGATCATGGATCGCTCTGCATCGCGCGTGCCCGCCGCTGATTGTTGGATGCGGTGAACCGATTGTAGGGGATTCCATCCCGCGGCCTGCCCGCCATCAGCACCATGTCAGCGATGCCCTCGTTTGAATTTTCGAAGGTCGATTGCCTGCGGCCATCGCAACGCATCAGTCCTGCCGTCACGGAGGGTCGCGCCGGGATCCGTTGAAATAGACCCATTCCACGCCCCGTGTGGCTCGGGCCCCGATGCCGGGCCGCGCAGTGGCATCAATCCTGCAAGCCCCTACCCCATGCGTTCGTCTCGGCACAGGAGGTAAGGCATGAAGGAATGGCTCGATCTGAACGTCTTCCTGGGTATCCCGGCCCTGAATTGGCTGCATGCCGGCATCGCGGCCGTCGTCAGCTATCTGGTACTGGTCACGCTGCTGGGCTTCGCCGGCGCACGCCTGGACCGGCTCGCGGCCCGCACGCGGCCGGTGATCATCGACCGCATGGCCGACATGCTGCGGCATACGTCGCGCTTCGTGCTGCTGCTTGCCGCGCTGCTGATCGCCGTCGACTTCCTCGATCTGCCGCCGAAGTGGGCCAGCCGCATCGGCCATCTGTGGTTCCTGCTGATCGGGCTGCAGATCGCGATCTGGATCAATCATGCCGTCACGCTATGGACGTACGACCGCCTGACCGGTAGCGGACCCTCGGCCCACAATCCCGTGTTCACCACGGTGATGGCATGGGGCATGCGCGTGATGCTGTGGTCGGTGCTGCTGCTCGCGGTGCTGGCCAATATGGGCGTCAATATCACGGCCTTCGTCGCGAGCCTCGGCGTCGGTGGCGTGGCGGTGGCGCTGGCCGTGCAGAACATCCTCAGCGACCTGTTCGCGTCGCTGGCCATTGGACTCGACAAACCGTTCGAGAACGGCGATTTCATCGTGTTCGGCGACATCGCCGGCAGCGTCGAGCGCATCGGCCTGAAGACCACGCGGCTGCGCGCATTGAGCGGCGAGCAGATCGTCTGCAGCAATACCGAACTGCTGAAGACGACGATCCACAACTACAAGCGCATGGCCGAACGCCGCATCCAGTTCAATTTCCGCGTGACATACCAGACGCCGCCGGAAACGCTGCGGCGCATCCCGGAGATCGTCAAGGCGGCCGTCGTCGCGGCAGGCAGAACCCGCTTCGACCGCGCGCATTTCAAGGGCTTCGGCGAAAGCGCGCTGGAGTTCGAGGTGGTCTACTTCGTCACCGATCCGGACTACAACCTGTACATGGATATCCAGCAGTCGATCAATCTGGCGATGGTGACGGAACTGGGCAAGCTGGGTGTGGAGTTTGGAGTGCCGGTGCGGACGGTGCAGCTGGTCGGGACCGATGCCGATGCCGATGCGGCCAGCAGGCCCGCCTCGCGCGATGCGGGCGAGCCCGAACGCGCATGGCCTCCAAAACAGAGCCATCGCGACCGACCTTCGTTGTCCCAGGCGCGGTAGCCTGCGGCACGTTGCACACGAAATGAAGGGCCACAAAATGAAGGGCCACAGAAAACAAAACCCCGGAAGACCGCGATCTTCCGGGGTTCCGCCGCCATGTACCGATGTACTGGCGGAGACGGAGGGATTCGAACCCTCGATCCAGGTTTTGGCCCGGATGCTCCCTTAGCAGGGGAGTGCCTTCGACCTCTCGGCCACGTCTCCCAAACTTGCGTTGTGCGAGGGAGGCCGCACAACGAAGCGCGTATTCTAGCGAGGGTGCAGCAATTGGTCAACGACGAATCGATGACACCGCACTTGCCTGCCCTCGCCAGAGCCGGCGCGCGAACGCGCCGGAATTCAGGCCTGTTCCAGTTCGAACGCCTTGTGCAGCGCGCGGACGGCCAGTTCCATGTACTTCTCGTCGATCAGCACGGAGATCTTGATTTCCGAGGTCGAGATCATCTGGATATTGATGCCCTCTTCCGACAGCGTGCGGAACATCTTGCTGGCGATGCCGACATGCGAGCGCATGCCCACGCCGACCACCGACACCTTCGATACCTTGGGATCGCCCGACACGCTGCCTGCGCCGATATGCGCCTTGACACCGTCGTTGAGGATGCCCAGCGCGCGCTGATAGTCGGCGCGCGGCACGGTGAAGGTGAAGTCGGTCTTGCCCTCGACGGACTGGTTCTGGATGATCATGTCGACGTCGATATTGGCGTCGGCGATCGGACCGAGGATCTGGTAGGCGATGCCGGGCTTGTCGGGCACGCCGAGAACGGTGATCTTGGCTTCGTCACGGGCAAAGGCGATGCCGGAGATGACGGCTGCTTCCATGTCTGGGTCTTCCTCAAAAGTAATCAGCGTGCCCGAATGCATTTCCTGCTCGAGCGGCATCAGGGGATCGGTCAGCGACGACAGCACGCGCGTCTTGACGCGGTATTTGCCGGCGAATTCCACCGAACGGATCTGCAGCACCTTGGAACCGAGGCTGGCCATTTCCAGCATTTCCTCGAAGGTGATGCGATCGAGCCGGCGCGCGTCTTCGACCACGCGCGGGTCGGTGGTGTAGACCCCATCCACGTCCGTATAGATCAGGCACTCGTCGGCCTCGATCGCGGCGGCGATGGCGACGGCCGAGGTATCGGAGCCGCCGCGGCCCAGCGTCGTGATATTGCCCAGCGCGTCGATGCCCTGGAAGCCGGTGACGATCACCACGCGGCCCGCGTCGAGATCGCCCAGGATGCGCTCATCGTCGATCGATTCGATGCGTGCCTTGGTGTACGACGAATCGGTTTTCACCGGGACTTGCCAGCCGGTATAGCTGATCGCGTCGATGCCTTCGCCGTGCAGCGCGATGGCCAGCAGCGCGACGCTGGCCTGTTCGCCGGTCGAGGCCAGCATGTCGAGCTCGCGCGGATCCGGCTGCGGCGAAATCTCCTTGGCGAGTCCCAGCAGGCGATTGGTCTCGCCCGACATGGCCGAAGGCACCACGACTACGCGGTGACCGGCGCGGTGCCACTTGGCCACGCGCTTGGCGACATTCTTGATGCGTTCCGTGGAACCCATCGAAGTGCCGCCGTATTTGTGAACGATGAGAGCCATCTTCTTGTCGACGCCAGCGATTGTGCAAAACCACTGAAAATACACCAAGCACCGGCGCCCGGCAAGGCGGAATAGCGGCCGTTTGGCCTTGTCAAGCCTGGCGGGAGCGATGTCCCGTGCGGTAGGCGGCATGCGGCGCGCGGTCGACAGGCGCGCGTCCTGCCTCGCTCACTGCGGCGAGCCGGTCTCCGGGCCCCACGCCTGCCATTCGACCCGCCAGCGCGGGGCCGGCGCGGCGTCGGGCCAGCGGCGATGCATGCCGAGCCCGGCGGCCAGCACGATCTGCTCTCCGGCCCGCAGCAGCGGCAGATGGGGACGGCGCCAGGCCGGCACGGCGGCCTCCTGATAGGCCTGCTTCAGCGCC
>NZ_AMPR02000059.1:0-11394 GCF_000307735.3 Cupriavidus sp. HPC(L)
CGGGGCCGGCGTGGCCGCGCGCTTGCCCACCATCGCGGGCAAGCCGGCGGTTCGCGCGGGCGCGGGCTTGCGCTCGACCACGGAATCGAGCGTCAGCGGAAACTTCGGTCGGCGCGGGCTCGAACTCATGGCCTCAACGCGCCCATGGTCCCGGCGGCCGGCACGCGGCTGGCCTCATGCGAGCCATTGCCGCAGCGTATCGAGCTGGGCGCGATGGGTCAGATCCAGCTGCAGCGGCGTCAGGGAAACGAAGCCTTCCGCGGTCGCGTGGAAATCGGTGCCTTCGCTGGCATCGAGCGCGTCGCCAGCGGGCCCGATCCAGTAGTTGGTCTCGCCACGCGGATTGACCTGCGAGATCACCGGCTGCGAAGGATGGCGCTTGCCCAGCCGCGTGGCGCGCAGCCCGCGGATATGTTCGAACGGCAGATTCGGGATATTGACGTTGAGCAGGAACGGTTCGCGCGGCGGCGTCGCGATCGCGCGCTCGACGATGCCGCGCGCAATGCGGGCCGCGGCATCCAGATGTTCCCAGCCCTTGTCGACCTGCGAGAAGGCGATCGACGGGATGCCGAGCAGATAGCCCTCGATCGCGGCGGCGACGGTGCCGGAGTACAGCACGTCCTCGCCCATGTTCTGACCCTGGTTGATGCCCGACACCACCAGGTCGGGCTTTTCGTCGAGCAGGCCGGTCAGCGCGATATGCACGCAATCGGTCGGCGTGCCATTGACGAAGCGAAATCCCTTCTGCTCGCCCTCTCTGGCCTCGAACACCGTCAGCGGCCGCTGCAGCGTCAGCGAATTCGATGCGCCGCTATGATTCTGCTCGGGGGCGATCACGGTGATACGGCCCAGCGGCGCCAGCGCGGCATGCAGCATGGCAAGTCCCGGCGCGAGGTAACCGTCGTCGTTGGCGAGAAGGATGTGCATGGCCGCGATTGTACCCGAGGCGATTGCGATGGCGTCGTGCGGAGGGGCTGCTGCACCGGGCGATTTGCACCGCATCGCCGCCCTCGCCCACCGAACTGAACGACCGTACTATTTCTGCGCTACACTAGCCCGGGCCGCGTGGCCGCGCGGGCCAGATCGAGGCATCAAGACATCAAGACTGAATGGAGACACGATGAAAGCCGTACTGTGCAAAGCCTGGGGCCCGCCCGATTCGCTGGCGCTCGAAACCCTGCCCGACCTGGTCGCCGGTCCCGGCGAAGTCGTGATCGACGTGAAAGCTGCCGGCGTCAATTTCCCGGACGTGCTGATCATCCAGAACAAGTACCAGGCCAAGCCGCAGCTGCCCTTCTCGCCCGGCTCCGAACTGGCCGGCATCGTCAACTCGGTCGGCGACGGCGTCAGCCACGTCAAACCCGGCGACAAGGTGATCGCCTATCTGGGCAACGGCGCCTTCGCGACGCAGGCCAGGGCGCCCGCCGCCGCGGTCGTGCCGATGCCGCCGGGCATCGATTTCGAGACCGCCGCCGCCTTCACGCTGACCTATGGCACGTCGCACCACGCGGTGGTCGATCGCGGCGAACTGAAGGCCGGCGAGACCATGCTGGTGCTTGGCGCGGCCGGCGGCGTGGGCCTGGCCGCGATCGAGATCGGCAAGGCGATCGGCGCGCGGGTGATCGCGGCCGCCTCGACCGACGAGAAGCTGGCGGTCTGCAAGGAACATGGCGCCGACGCCCTGATCAACTACAGCACCGAGGACCTGCGCGAGCGCATCAAGGCGCTGACCGACGGCAAGGGTCCCGATGTCATCTATGACCCGGTCGGCGGCATCTATGCGGAACCCGCATTCCGCTCGATCGGCTGGCGCGGCCGCTATCTGGTGGTCGGCTTCGCCAACGGCGAGATTCCGAAGATGCCGCTGAACCTGGCGCTGCTGAAGGGCGCATCGCTGGTCGGCGTGTTCTGGGGCGAATTCACGCGCCGCGAGCCACGCGCCAACCAGGCCAACATGGCGCAGATGCTGGGGTGGATGAAGGAAGGCAAGATCCGCCCGCACATCTCGGCGCGCTATCCGCTGGAACAGGCCGCGCAGGCGCTGAAGGACATGGAAGCGCGCAAGGTCACCGGCAAGATCGTGATCGTGCCGTAAGCCTGCGACACTTGAGATTGAACCTTGGGCCTCCTCCCCTCTCCCGCCTGCGGGAGAGGGGTTGGGGGAGAGGGCAGCGGCGGTGGCCATTTGCGAATTCCATCCACATGACGACCGCCCTGTTCCCTCTCCCCGTCCCTCTCCCGCAAGCGGGAGAGGGAGAACTCCCTACAGCTTCTCCGTCTCCCCGCTCTTCGGCTGCCACTTCATCAGCCGCCGCTCCACCACCCCCACCATCCAGTCCAGCACCAGCGCGAACGCGGTCAGCACCACGATGCCCGCGAACACCGTGTTGATGTCGAACGTCCCTTCCGCCTGCAGGATCAGATAGCCGACGCCGCGCGCCGAGCCCAGGTACTCGCCGACCACCGCGCCGACGAAGGCCAGGCCCACCGAGGTATGCAGCGACGAGAACACCCAGCTGGTCGCGCTTGGCAGATAGACATGGCGCAGCAGCTGCTGGCGGTTGGCACCGAGCATCCGCGCGTTGGCCAGCACCACGGGGCTGACTTCCTTGACGCCCTGGTAGACGTTGAAGAAGACGATGAAGAACACCAGCGTCACCGCCAGCGCGACCTTGGACCAGATGCCGAGGCCGAACCACACCGCGAAGATCGGCGCCAGAATCACGCGCGGCATCGAGTTCATCGCCTTGATGTACGGATCGAGGATGGCCGAGGCCACCGGGCTCAGCGCCAGCCACAGCCCCACGCCGAGGCCCGCGACGGTGCCGATGCCGAACGCCAGCACCGTCTCGAGCAGCGTCACGCCCAGATGCAGGTAGATGTCGCGCTCGACGAAGAACCAGCTCCAGACGCGCTGCGCCACCAGCCACGGCTCGCCGAAGAAGAACGCCACCTGCTGCGAGCGCGTGGCCACGTGCCAGGCGCCGAGGATGACGACGAGGACGAGCAGCTGCCAGACGCGCAGCATGCCTTTGGAATCGGTACGAAATGCCATGGATCGTGATTGGTTCGGGTTCGTTGGATCGTCGGCTTGGGGTTGCGGGTCGTCGCGCGCGAGTGTCGCGCCCTTCAGGCGACCTTGCGCTGCTGCGCATAGCCCTTGAGCACTTCCTCGCGCAGCACGTCCCAGATCGCCGCGTGCAGTTCGACGAAGCGCGGATGGTTGCGGATCTCCGCCACGTCGCGCGGACGCGGCAGGTCGATGTCGAATTCGCCGATCGGATGCGTGGCCGGTCCCGCCGACAGCACCACCACGCGGTCGCTCATCGCGATCGCCTCGTCCAGATCGTGCGTGATGAACAGCACCGCCTTGCGCTTGGCGGCCCACAGCTCCAGCACCTCGTTTTCCATCAGTTGGCGGGTCTGCACGTCGAGCGCGGAGAACGGCTCGTCCATCAGGATGATGTCGGGGTCGAGCACCAGCGTCTGCGCCAGCGCGACGCGCTTGCGCATGCCGCCCGACAGCTGGTGCGGATAGCGGTCGCCGAAGCCGCCCAGGCCCACGCGGCGCAGCCACTCCTCCCCTTCCGCAACCGCCTGCGCGCGCGGCACGCCGCGGAATTCGAGGCCCGCGATCACGTTGTCCAGCGCGCTGCGCCACGGCATCAGCGCCTCGGTCTGGAACATGTAGCCGGCGCGCGCATTGATGCCCGCCAGCGGCTCGCCGAACACGCGCACCTCGCCGGACGACGGCGCCAGCAGGCCGGCGCCGACATTGAGCAGCGTCGACTTGCCGCAGCCGGTGGGGCCGACCACCGAGACGAATTCGCCGGGCGCGATCGCCAGCGAGACGTCCTTGACGGCGGTGTAGCGCTGGTCGCGGTCCTCGCGCGAGATGAAGGTACAGGTGACATTGTCGAGGGAAAGGGCCGGAGTGCTCATGCGGTTCGCTGTGCGTGCGCCGCGCATCGGGCAGGCCGACGGCGGCGTGATGTTCGATGGCGCCTCGATGGCGCATCCATGGCGCGGCCTTTGTTCGATACAACCGAAAGCCGCGAGAACGGCGGCCCGCTCGGAAACGGGCCGTCGATCGTCCCGTCATTCCCGCGAAGGCGGGAATCCAGCGTCTCTGGAAGCCACTGGGTCCCCGCCTTCGCGGGGACGACGGTGCGTCGCAGAGTGGCTTACTTGTACTTCGCGTTGGCCTTCTGCACGAAGCTGTTGGTGAAGGTCTGGTCCAGCTTGATCGCCTTGCCCTTGAGCGCCGGATCGAACTGCTGCAGCGTGGCCAGCGCGGTGCGCGGGCCGTCGGCCGGCATCATGCCGTCCGGCGAGATCGCCTCCTTGACCTTGTCCCACGCCGACAGGTACAGCGCGCGGTCGCCCAGCAGATAGCTCTCCGGCACCGTCTTGACGATGTCCGACGGGCCCGCCTTCTGCAGCCATTTCAGCGCCCGCACCATCGCATTGGTCAGCGCCTGCGTGGTGTTCGGGTTCTGCTCGATGAACGAGGCCGACGCATAGAGGCAGCCCGACGGCATGTTGCCGCCGAACACCGCCTGCGTGTCCTTCAGCGTGCGGGTATCGGCCACCACGCGGACCTCGTTCTTCTGCGTCAGCATCGAGATCACCGGGTCCAGGTTCGCCATCGCGTCGATCTGGCCCGAGCGCATCGCCGCAACCGCGCCGTTGCTGGCGCCCACGCCGATGAAGGACACGTCGGAGGGCTTGAGCCCGGCCTTGGCCAGCACGAAATTGGCCATCATGTTGGTCGACGAACCGGGCGCGGTGACGCCGATCTTCTTGCCCTTCAGGTCGGCGACCGACTTGAAGTCCGGCATGGTCTTGTTCGAGGTCACCAGCACGATCTGCGGCGCGCGGCCCTGCAGCACGAACTCGCGGTAGTTCTGGCCCTTGGCCTGCAGATTGATGGTGTGCTCGTAGGCGCCGGAGACCACGTCGGCGCTGCCGCCGACCACCGCCTGCAGCGCCTTGGCGCCGCCGGCGAAGTCGACGATCTCGACGTCGAGCCCTTCGTCCTTGAAGTAGCCCTGGCGCTCGGCGATCGTCAGCGGCAGGTAGTAGAACAGGTTCTTGCCGCCGACCGCGATCGTGACCTTGGCCTTCTCCGGCTTGCCCTGCGCATGCGCGAAGCCGCCGAAGGTGAACCAGCCGGCCAGGAACAGCACCAGCGCGATCACCACCTGTTTCCAGAATTTCCGGTTGTACATCTGTGTCTCCTGCTTATTGTGTCCCAACGCCGGTGTGTTCCGCCGCCGCGCGGCTTCGTGCGATGCTATCCGAGCGGCGCGGCGCAGCCCAATCGGGAACACTACCTAGCGGGAACGCCGGCGAGAAGGCTGTCGTCCCGCGCAAGCGAGGACCCAGCGGCTCTCGAAGACGCTGGATTTCCGCTTGCGCGGGAAAGACGCGATGGCGCCGGCAGCCGGCAGAACGCCGCCGGGCCTTACTCGGCCTGGATATTGGCCGACTGGATGACCTTGCCCCAGCGCGTCAGCTCGGCGCGCTGGTACTGGCCCAGCTGCGACGGGTTCATGTACTTCGCCTCGGCGCCCAGTTCCTCGGCCTTCTTGCGGAAGGCATCGGTCTTCATGATCTTGTCGATCTCGCCGGTCAGCTTGTCGATCACCGGCTTGGGCGTGCCGGCCGGCGCGTACATCGCGAACCACGACGACACGTCGAGATCGGCGTAGCCGGCCTCGGGCGCCGACGGCACGTCCTTCAGGCTGGGCAGCCGGTTCTTGCTGGTGACCACCAGCGGACGCAGCTTGCCGGCCTGGATATGCGGAATCAGCGGAGGCGGCGTGGTGATGGTCAGGTCGACCGAGCCGCCGAGCAGGTCGGTCATCGCGGGGCCCGTGCCCTTGTACGGCACGTGCGTGATGCGGATGCCGGCCATCTGGTTCAGCAGCTCGGTGGACACATGCTGCAGCGAGCCGTTGCCCGACGACGCGTAGTTCAGCTTGTTCGGATTGGCCTTGGCGTAGGCCACCAGCTCGGACAGCGACTTGACCGGCAGGCTCGGGCGCACCACCAGCACCTGCGGCGCCGACAGCAGATTGGCGACCGGCGCGAAGTCCTTGACCGGATCCCACGACAGGCCCTTCATCAGCAGCGGCGTGATCACGTGGAAGCCCGAATACTGCACCAGCAGCGTGTAGCCGTCTGGCTTGGCGCGCGCCACCAGTTGGGCGGCGATGCCGCCGGCGCCGCCGGGGCGGTTCTCGACGACGACGGGCTGGCCGAGCGCCTTGGCCAGCGGCTCGGAAATCATCCGCGCCGCCAGGTCGGTGGTGCCGCCCGGCGCCGCCGACACGATCAGCGTGACGGCGCGGTTGGGATAGGCGCCGTCCTGCGCGTGCGCGCCGGCGCTCAGGCACGCTGCGGCCGCGCAAACGGCCGCGGCGAGCAGACGACGGCGGCCCGGCATGGCCGAGTCAGCGACCGGGCTGGCGGAATGGAACGGTTGGGACGAACGGATCGACATGCTGTCTCCTCCAGGAATCGATGTTGTTTTTGGGTTGGGGTTGCGGACCTTCATCCGCGTGCTTGCTGATTGCTGTTGTTCTTGGGGAATAGGCCGCCTGCCCTCACTGCCCCGCGAAATGCTCCGCCAGCCAGGCCGGCGGCTGGTGCGTCCGCAGCCGCGGACCGGCGCGCAGCAGCTGGCTGCAGACCTCGCGCTCGACCACGGTCGGCAGCACGCCGATGATGCCGAGCAGGCGCTGCAGATCGACGCCGGTGTCCACGCCCATCGACGCGAACATATGCACGAGCTCCTCGGTCGCGACGTTGCCGCTGGCACCGGGCGCATAGGGGCAGCCGCCCAGCCCGCCTGCCGCCGCATCAAAGCGCGACACGCCGGTCTCCCAGGCGGCCAGCGCGTTGGCCAGCCCCATGCCGCGCGTGTTGTGCAGATGGATCGTCAGGCCGGTATCCGGCAGTTCGCGCTGGAAGCTCTCGCAGACCGCGCGCACCTGGTTCGGATAGGCCATGCCGGTGGTATCGCACAGCGTGATGCCGTCGGCGCCGGCCTGCGCGAAGCTGCGCGCCAGCGCCATCACCGCGTCGCTCGCGACCTCGCCCTCGAACGGACAGCCGAATACCGTCGACAGCGAGACATTGACCGGCACGCCGGCCGCGCGCGCGACTTCGATCATCGCCAGCAGCTGCGCCTGCGATTGCGCCCGCGTCATCCGCAGATTGGCGCGGTTGTGCGTCTCGCTGGCCGACATCACCAGATTGACCTCATCGGGCCGGCACGACAGCGCGCGCTCCAGCCCGCGCAGGTTCGGCACCAGCACCGTGTAGCGCACGCCGTCGGCGCGGCGCATCCGGTGCATCACCGCCTCGGCGTCGGCCAGCGCGGGAATCGCCTTGGCCGAGGTGAACGAAGTCGCCTCGATGCGGGCGAAGCCGCAGTCCGACAGCGCCTCCAGCAGCGCGACCTTGGCGTCGGTCGGCACCACCACCGGTTCGATCTGCAGGCCGTCGCGCGGTGCGACCTCGTTGATCTCGATGCGGGCCGGACCACGCAGCGGGAAGCTGGTCGTCGAAGGCGTGGCCGATGCGGTCGCGCTGATGTTCATGTTCATGCCACCACCCCGCGTGCGCGCAGATCGGCGATCGTCGCGGCGTCGAAGCCGGCCTGCGCCAGCACCGCATCGGTATGCTCGCCGAGCGTCGGCGCGCGATCGTGGATCGCGCCGGGACTGCCCGACAGCTTGGGCACGATGCCCGGCACCTCGACCGTCAGGCCGCTGGCCGCGGTGACCTGCTCGATCACGCCGCGGGCGCGGTAGTGCGGATCCTCGGCGATGTCCTTGACCGTGTAGATGCGGCCGGACGGCACCTGGGCCTCGCGCAGCACGGCCAGCGCGCTGTCGATGTCCTGCGTGCGCGTCCACGCGGCGATCGCGGCATCGAGTTCGCCGACCCGCGCCACGCGGCCGTCGTTGCGGGCCAGCGCCGGATCGTCGGCCAGGTCGGCGCGGCCGATCGCCTGCATCAGCCGCTTGAAGATGGCATCGCCGTTGGCGGCGACCAGCACGTATTCGCCGTTGGCGCACGGATAGGCGTTCGACGGCGCAATGCCGGGCAACGCGCCGCCGGCCGGCTGGCGCACCGCGCCAAAGGCCGAATACTCGGGCAGCAGGCTCTCGCTCAGATTGAACAGCGCCTCGTACAGCGCCACGTCGATGACCTGGCCGGTGCCGCCGCGCGCATCGCGCTCGTACAGCGCCAGCAGCACGCCCAGCGCGCCATGCAGGCCGGCGATGGTATCGCCCAGCGACAGCCCGGCGCGCACCGGCGGGCGTCCGGGCTCGCCGGTCAGATGGCGCAGCCCGCTCATCGCCTCGGCGACGGCGGCAAAGCCGGGCTCGTCGCGCTTCGGGCCGGTCTGGCCGTAGCCCGATACCCGCAGCATGATCAGCTTCGGATTGGCGGCGTGCAGCACGTCCCAGCCCAGGCCCCATTTCTCCATCGTGCCGGGGCGGAAGTTCTCGATCAGCACGTCGGCCTCGGCGGCCAGCTTGCGCACCAGCGCCTGCCCGTCGGGGCTGCGCAGGTCGATGCAGATCGATTCCTTGTTGCGCGACTGCGCCTCCCACCAGACCGAGGTGTCCTGATACAGCATGCGCCATTTGCGCAGCGGATCGCCCTGTCCGGGCGGCTCGACCTTGATCACGTGGGCGCCGAAATCGGCCAGCGTCTTGGCGGCGAAGGGGCCGGCGATCAGCTGCCCGAGTTCGAGCACGCGGATGCCATCCAGAATCTGTCGCGGCATGCGGATTGTCTCCGGGGATCGGTGTGTGTCTGGCGATCGCGAGGCGCACTGGGACACGGCCCTGCGATCGAATTTGGACGCAGTGTGCCGCAGGGCCTTGGGGCGCGGAAGGCGTCAATCGGTGAAGCGGGCTTTCACCGAACGCGAAAGGCTGGTGCCCTCTGCCCTACCCCTCTCCCGCAAGCGGGAGAGGGGAAAACCGTGAGGCCAGCGGGCTCCCTCTTCCTCTAGCCGGAGACGGGAAAACCGTCGGGTGCCAGCAGCAGGCTCCCTCTCCCGCTTGCCGGAGACGGGAAAACCATCGAGTGCCAGCAGCAGGCTCCCTCTCCTGCTTGCGGGAGAGGGTGGGGAGAGGGCAATCCTCAGTGCGGGAAATCAGAACGGCGCGCGCTCGCCGCAAAGATGGGTGATCAACAGCCGGGCCGACACCGTCAGCGCGGCCGGATCGCGCATGCCGATCAGCAGCGAGCGCTGCGCCCAGGCGTCCTGCAGCTTGACCAGCGACAGGCCCATCGACTTGACGTGCGGCTCGGCGGCGATGCGCGGCAGCACGCCGACGCCCAGGCCCGCCATCACCATGCGGCACATCGCATCGAAGCTGCGCACCTGGATGCGCAGCCGGAACGGCCGCTCCAGCCGGCTGCTCTCCTCGAGCAGCCGCGCGGCCAGCGAGGTGACCTGCGGCAGGCTGACGAAGTCGTATTCGAGGGTATCGGCATAGCGCACCGGCCCGCGCTGCGACAGCGGATGCCCCGGCGGCGTGACCAATACCAGTTCATCCTGGCGATATTCGACGGTGACCAGCCCCGCGCTGGGCGTGCGGTCGGCAAAGATGCCGACGTCGGCGCGGTTCTCGACCAGCGCCGCGACGATATCGCCGCTGTTCTGCTCCTCCAGCTCGATGCGGATGGTCGGATGCAGCCGCATGAAGCCGGCCAGATCGTCGGGCAGGAACTGCGTGATCGCCGAGGTGTTGGCGCAGACACGCACCTGCCCGCGCACGCCCGACGCATAGTCCGACATCACGCCCGCCATCCGCTCGACGTCCTGCAGCACGGTCAGCGCATGATGGAAGCACGCCTGCCCCGCCTCGGTCAGCTGCACGCCGGCCGCATGGCGGAAGAACAGCGGCGCGCCGACGGCGGCCTCGAGATCGGAAATCCGTTTGCTGGCCGCGGCAACGGCCAGATGCGACTGGCGCGCGCCGGCCGAGATGCTGCCCTGCCGCGCGACGGCGACGAACAGTCCGAGCGTGACCAGATCGAAGCGGGCCAGGTTCATCGGGCGATCAGACCATGCGAGCCGATGCGATGCGCCGCGGGACCGCGCTTCACAGCGTGCGGCGGTCCATCACCGCGCGCGCGATGGTGCCGGCATCGACGTATTCGAGTTCGCCGCCGACCGGCACGCCGCGGGCCAGCCGCGAGACCTTGAGCCCGCGCGCCTTCAGCATCTCGCCGATGTAGTGCGCGGTGACCTCGCCCTCGCTGGTGAAATTGGTGGCGACGATGACCTCGGCCACCGGGCCGCCCAGCGCGGGGTCGGTGGCGCGCGCCAGCAGCCGGTCCAGATGGATCTCGCGCGGGCCGACGCCGTCCAGCGGCGACAGCCGGCCCATCAGCACGAAATACTGGCCGCGATAGGTCAGCGTCTGCTCGATCATCACCTGGTCGGCCGGCGTCTCGACCACGCACAGCAGCGAGGCATCGCGGCGCGCGTCCAGGCAGGTCTCGCAGACCTCGGCCTCGGTGAAGGTATTGCAGCGCGCGCAATGGCGCACGCCGTCGGCGGCGCCGCGCAGCGCGTCGCCGAGCCGGCGCGCGCCCTCGCGGTCATGCTGCAGCAGGTGATAGGCGATCCGCTGCGCCGACTTCGGGCCGACGCCGGGCAGCACCTTCAGTGCCTCGACCAGCGCCTGCAGCGAGGTGGGAGTGGATGCCTTCATCGGGAGTGCGGGTTCGGCAAGCCGGCGCTCAGAACGGCAGCTTGAAGCCCGGCGGCAGCGGCAGGCCCGAGGTCATCGAGCCCATCTTCTCCTGCGTGGTGGCCTCGGCCTTGCGCACCGCATCGTTGAACGCGGCCGCGACCAGGTCTTCCAGCAGTTCCTTGTCCTCGCCCTCGGCGAGCAGGCTCGGATCGATAGTCACGCGCTTGACGTCGTTCTTGCAGGTCATCACGACCTTGACGAGACCGGCGCCGGACTGGCCCTCGACCTCGATCAGCGCGAGCTGCTCCTGCATCTTCTTCATGTTTTCCTGCATCTGCTGGGCTTGCTTCATCAGCCCGGCGAGTTGGCCCTTCATCATGGTGCTTCTCCTGAGTGCGATGGATTCGGTGGATTCGGTGTCGGTGCGCGCCGGGCGGCTTCTCTAGGTGCGTGTGGACGTAGGGAACGTGATGGCCGGCGCGCCGGTGTCACAACGCCCGCGGCTGGATCGAGCCCGGCACGATCTGGCCGCCGAACTCGCGCAACAGGCCCTGCACGAAGGGATCGTTCTCGATCGCGGCCTCGGCCGCGCGCTGACGCTCCGCGCGCGCCTGCGCGTCGGCGGCCGCGGCGGTCTCGCTGACCGCCCCGACCTCGC
>NZ_AMPR02000058.1:0-11395 GCF_000307735.3 Cupriavidus sp. HPC(L)
GACCGCGGGCGGCGCTGCGGCGTCGAGCGGCACGGCGCGGCCGACCACGGCCGGCAGCACGATGCGGGGCTTTTGCGCCGGGGCCGGCGTGGGGTCGGCTGTTTCCGGTGCGGCTTCGCGCGCGGCTTCCGAAGTGTGTTCCATCGTGCCGGCGGACGCTGCGGCGACATCGTCCGACTCGTGCCACGGCGGTTCCCAGGCTGGCGTGGGCATGGCCGCGGGCGCCGGCTTTGGAGTCGGCTCGATGTTCGGCTCGGACGCCGGCTCTGGTTGAGGCTCCGAGTCCGGTTCGAAGGTCGACGGCAATGCGGCCATCGGCGTCGCGTCATCCGATTGCGTCGGCGCGGCCTCGAGGACCGCGTCGACCGGAATGTGCTGAGCTTCGATCGGAGCGGCCGGCCCGCCGTCAGCCGCGAGCTCGCTGCCCGGCTGGCCCTGTTCGGCGCCAGCCAGTGCGCGCAGTTCGGCCAGCAGCGCCTGCGCCTCGGCGCGGATCGCCTCGTACGCGGCGGTCTGCTCGGCGTCCGCTGGCTCCGCTTCGGCCGGGTGAGATTCGGCCGGCGCGGCCGTCGCTTCCGCTACGGCCATCGGTTCGGCTACGGCTGCCGCTGCGGCCACGTCGTCGGCCGACACGGAGGTGCCCTGCTCCACGGCCGGCGCCGCCGTCGGGGAAGGCACCGCTACGTTGCCGCCATTCGCCGGCACAGCGCTCGCCGCCCTCGCCTGCGGCTGCGCTGCGGGCAACGTCGTGATTGCAGCGCGCAAACCCAGTTGCGGCTGATGGAAGGGACTGGCGACGACGGTCGCGCGCAGTTGCCCGCGCGACGAAGCGGCGGCGGCAGCGGACGCGGTCGATGCCACAGCGGCCGTCGGCGCAACGGCTGCCGGCCGCGATGGTGCCGAAGCGGTCGTCCTGGCGGGCGGAGATTTCTGCGCTGGCGCGGTTGCCGCGGCGCTCGCCGGTGGAACGGTTCGGGTCGGTTGCGTCGGATGCAGCCAGATTTCGCCGGGCTGTGGCGGCGACACGCGGGTGCGCGGCGGCGGTTGCCACGCCGGCGACCGTCGGGCCGACACCGCTTCGATGCCCTTGTGGCGGGCCGTCGGGCGCCGGACGCTGTCGTCGCCAACCGGCGTCCATCGCGTGGCCGCGGGAGCCGGCATGGAAGCTTCACGCAGCGGACGCGACGCGGCAGGCACCGCTTCTTCGCTGGCATCGCCGGCAGCGGCATGGCGCCGCGGCTTGCGTGCGAACAGGCTGGGCCAGGTCTCGCCGAACACCATCGGCGCGGCCAGCGCCAGCACACCGAGCATCAGCAGCAGCGCGCCAGTCCAGCCGAACAGATCGGCCGCGATGCCGGCCACCCCTGCCCCGGCGGCGCCGCCGGAGGACGCGGTGGATTCCACGTCGGACGAGGCCGACGCGCTCGCGGTCAGCGCCTCGAGCGCCGCGCTCGCGCACAGCGTCAGCGCACTGCCGAGCCAGACGCGCAGCGTGCCGGGCCCGGAAAACACCGGCTGTCCTGCCAGCATGCGCGCCACCATGCGCCACGCCAGCGGCAACAGCCAGAAGGTCGACAATCCGAACCAGCCCAAACCCATATCGCTACGCCATCGAAAAAACCACGGGCAGCGATTGTAGCGGTTATGCCGCCGGTGCCGTCCCTGCCACAGCCAAAAAACGCCGCGCGCGGCGGATCAATTCAGCGGCCCGCCGGCTCCGCCGACGCTGAAGCGGCCCGCACCGAGCAGCATCACCGCGACCGCGGCGCCGAGGAACATGCCCTGCAGTTCCAGCTCCCAGCCACCGCTCTTGTTGAGCATGCCCAGCTGATGCATATGGACCAGGCCGACCGCGAACAGCATGTTGATGACGATCACCAGCGCCGCGGCGCGCGTCCACAGGCCGATGATCAGCAGCACGGGCGCCAGCACTTCGCCGATGTAGACGCCATAGGCGAGGAAGGAAGGCAGGCCCGCCTGGTCGACCATCTGCACGATGTGGCCGGGGCCGTTGACCACCTTGGCGATGCCGTGCAGCAGGATCAGTATTCCCAGCACGATGCGCAGCACCGCCTTGCCCAGATCCTGAGAACCATGAGTAGCAGCCATCGATGTCACTCCTTTTGTGATTGACGCAAACGGGTCCCCGGTTTGATCCGTGCGCGGACGTTGTAGGCGCCTTGCGCTGCACGCGAGGCGCCTCTGTACCTTAGCGCCGGTTCGCGTGAAGGTAAAGCCGCAAATGCTTGCGGAGTCCTTGCTGGGCGCGGGTTGTGGCGCGGATCGCAACACCGCGGCATGCCGCCCCGCGCCGAACCGTCCGCACGACGCGGATCAGCCCGGGGCCGCCGGCGGCAGCGGTTGGTTCATGCCGGGCGGCATGATCGGCTGCATGCCGGCCTGGCGCACGTTCTCGGGCAGGATCTCGGTCAGGAAATCCAGGAAGCGCCGCACCGCCGGCGGCATGCCGGTCCTCGATGGGAAGACCGCGTGCAGGGTCCCGACCGGCATGCGCCATTGCGGCAGCAGCACTTCCAGCTCGCCGCGCTCGATCGCCTCGCGGCAATACATGCGCGGCAGCATCGCGACGCCGATCCCTTCGACCGCCGCCGACAGCAGCACCGCGAACTCGTCGCAGACCAGCCGGGGATCGTAGGGAATCTGCGTGGGGGGCTCGTCGCCGATCGACAGGTTCCACACATGGCGCCCATCGTGCGGCTTCTGCCCGACGCCGGGCACGCCAGCCAGCGCCTTGGGCGTTCGCGGCCGGCCGATCGCGTCGAGCAGGCCGGGGCTCGCCACCAGCGTCAGCGGACTGGAGCCGAAGGCGCGGATCGCCAGCGACGAGTCGTCGAGCACCTCGCGCACGCGCAGCGCCAGGTCGTAGCCCTCCCCGATCACGTCGACGCGCCGATTGGTGGCGTCGATTTCAACCCGCACGCCGGGGTTCTCGCGCATGAAGCGCCCGATCGACGGGGCCAGCAGGTTCTGCGCGATGCCGACCGCGCAGGCGACGCGCAGATGTCCGCCGGGCTGGGCGCGTGCCTGCTCGACGACGTCGCGCGCGGCCTGCGCCTCCGACAGCATCGCCTTGCAGCGCTCGTAGAACGCCTCGCCCAGCGGCGTCACGCGGACCTGCCGCGTGGTCCGGCGCAGCAACTGCACGCCGAGCTCCTTTTCCAGCTGGGCGATGCGCCGGCTCAGGCGCGACTTGGGCACACCGGTGGCGCGGCTGGCGGCGGAGAAGCTGCCGTGCTGCACCACCTGGGCATACAGATAGAGATCGTTGAGGTCTTGCATGGTCGCCATCGTAAGGGCTGAACGGCCGGCGTGGCCGGGGTAGCTCGTTCTATAGGCAGAACAATAATTTCCATTATGGATCACTACCGACATCAATCGCCAGCCATTATCTTTCCTCCCATCCAAACCAATTCCGATGTGGAGAGCGTGATGAAGATTCTGCAAATCGATTCGAGCGTACTGGGCGACAACTCGGTGTCGCGCAGCCTGACGGCGCAAGTGGTGGCGGATCTGCGCGGCCGCCATCCCGAGGCCACCGTGACCGTGCGCGATCTGGACAAGGAGGCGGCGCCTCACCTGTCCGGCCATCTGCTGCCGGTGCTGGGCGGCCCGAAGGAAGGGCTGGACCCGGTGCAGCAGGCCGAACTGGAGCGCACCGAGGCCTGGCTGAAGGAATTCCTCGAGGCCGACGTGCTGGTGCTGGGCGTGCCGCAATACAACTTCGGCATCCCCAGCCAGCTCAAGGGCTGGATCGACCGGATCGCCCAGGCCGGCCGCACCTTCCGCTATACCGAAAACGGTCCGGTGGGCCTGGCCGGCGGCAAGAAGACCATTGTGGTGTCCTCGCGCGGCGGCGTGCGCCAGGACCCGAACGGCCTGGATCTGCACGAGGTCACGATCGACACGGTGCTGCGCTTCCTCGGCATCACGGACATCACCTATGTCCGCGCCCATGGCCTGGCGATGGGTCCGGAATACCGGACTGCCGGCCTCGATGCCGCCCAGCGCGAGCTGGCCGCGCTCAACGACGAGAACGGCCGCCTGGCCGCCTGATCGCGGCGATGCTGACAGGCCTCTGACGGCAAGCGCCGTCAGAGGCTGCCCGACTCCCCGCAGGGAGGGAACGCGTCTATGATGGAGCGGTTCGTACCTGCGGTTTCGGCGTACGCCCACTCGGGGGAGCAGGCGCTGCCGCGCGATGCGCGGGCTGGCCGGAACCGGCCACGGCGACGGTGCCAGGCAGGCATCGCCGCGCCATCGACCCCGGAGCCCGCATGCCCTCTTCCCTGTTGCCCGCCAGCGTCGTCCCCCCTCCGCAGGAGCCGGCGCTGCTGTCCCGGTATCGCCATATCCGCGCCGCCACCGAAGCGATGGTGGCCGATATCAGCGACGCCGACGCGACGGTGCAATCGATGGACGATGCCAGCCCGGCCAAATGGCATCTGGCCCATACCACCTGGTTCTTCGAGGAATTCGTGCTGACGGCGCGCATCCCGGACTACGAGCCGGTCGATGCGCGCTACCGCTATCTGTTCAATTCGTATTACGAGGCCGTGGGCGCGCGCCATCCGCGCCCGCGCCGGGGCCTGCTGACCCGGCCCACGCTGGACGAGGTGCTGGCCTACCGCGAAGCGGTCGACGAGGCGATGTTCGATCTGCTGATGCGCGCGCAGACCGACGAGGAGGCCGCGCTGATCGAACTGGGCCTCAATCACGAACAGCAGCATCAGGAGCTGCTGCTGACCGACATCCTGCATCTGTTCGCGCAGAATCCGCTCAAGCCGGCGTTCGCGCCCGAACTGGTGGCCCCGGTGATCGCCGATCCGCGGCCCGCGCCGGAATGGCTGACCTTCTCCGGCGGCGTGGTGTCGATCGGCCATGAGCTCGGCCAGGATCGCGCCGGCTTCGCGTTCGATTGCGAGGGGCCGCGGCACCAGGTGCTGCTGCGCCCCTACCAGTTGTCTTCGCACCCGGTGACCAACCGGCAGTGGTTCGAATTCATCGAGGATGGCGGCTATCGCAGCGCCGGGCTGTGGCTGTCGGACGGCTGGCGCTGGGTCGGCGAGCAAGGCATCGAGGCGCCGCTGTATTGGGAGGAGCGCGACGGCACCTGGTGGCAGATGACGTTGCGCGGCATGCATCCGGTCGATCCGGAGAGCCCGGTCACCCATATCAGCTACTACGAGGCCGATGCCTTCGCGCGCTGGGCCGAACGCCGGCTGCCGACCGAGGCCGAATGGGAGCACGCGGCGCGCAACCTGCCGGCCACAGGCAATTTCCTGGAAGGCCGCGCGCTGCGGCCGCTGCCCGACCGGCAGAACACCGCCGGCGCGCTGCGCCAGATGTACGGCGACGTCTGGGAATGGACCGCCAGCGCCTTCCTGCCTTATCCGGGCTTCCGCCCCAGCCCCGGCGCGGTCGGCGAGTACAACGGCAAATTCATGAGCAACCAGATGGTGCTGCGCGGCGGCTCGTGCGTGACACCCGAGTCCCATATCCGCGCGACCTACCGCAATTTCTTCTATCCGCACCAGCGCTGGCAGTTCACCGGCGTGCGGCTGGCGGACGATGCCTAGCCGGCCGTTGCCGCGATCCGCTTGATCGCTCGGCCGGATCGGCCGGCTGTAGCGATGGTTGGCTCCCTCTCCCGCTTGCGGGAGAGGGATGGGGAGAGGGAAATTGCGCTCGTTCTTCCGCTGCCGTCTGACATGACGAGCGCCCTTGTCTCCCCCAACCCCTCTCCCGCACGCGGGAGAGGGGAGCAAACCCCGGGGTCGCTCAGGCCCGCTTCACCAACCCGCCTTCCCCTTGCCGCCGTCCATCGGCGTGTCCGGAAACTGCTTCTGCCAGCGCGAGCGCAGCCCCTGGGCGATTTCCGGCTGGTTATAACGGTCGGCGAAATCGATCGCCGTCATGCCCTGCTGGTTGCGGATCCGCAGGTCGGCGCCCTCGTCCAGCAGCAGCTTGACCGTCTCGATATGGCCGCCACGCGTGGCCATCATCAGCGGCGTGGTGCCGTTCGGGCTTTCCGCGTCGACATAGGCTGACTCTTCCAGCAGGTAGCGGACGATCTCCAGATGGCCGTTGGTGGCCGCGTAGTGCAGCGGAGTCCAGCCGGTCTTGTTGATTTCGACCTGGCGCTGCTCGACCATCAGCTTGACCATGTCCAGCTGGCCTTGCAGCGCGGCCATCATCAGCGCGGTTTCGCCGGCGGCATTGGTCTTGTCGAAATCGAGGTTCTTCGCCTGGATCAGTGCTTCGGCGGCCTTCAGCGACTTCTCGCGCAGCGCCGCCACCAGCAGCGGATCGCCACGGCGGTCGGTCAGGTTCGGATCGACGCCGCGCGACAGCAGCTTGCGCACTTCATAACCGTTGTCCAGTTCGACCGCCAGCCGGAGGTCGTCGGCCGGCGCCGCCAGCGCGGGCAGCGCGCCGACGGTCAGCGCCGCGGCCAGCACCGTGGCCCGCATCGACACCAGCAAAGGGCTGCGTAGCGACTTCATATCAAGCATTAGCAGTCCTCTCTATGTGCTTGAACAGATTGAAGAAGTTATCCGTCGTCTGCTGCGCGATCTGCTCCACCGGCAGCCCCCGCAGCGTGGCGATGAACTCGCCGACATGCCGCACCCAGGCCGGCTCGTTGGTCTTGCCGCGATACGGCACCGGCGCGAGATACGGCGAATCGGTCTCGATCAACATCCGCTCGAGCGGCACCTTGCGCGCGGTCTCCTGCAGCTCGACCGCGTTCTTGAAGGTCACGATGCCCGAGAACGAGATATGGAAGCCCATGTCCAGCGCCTGCCGGGCGACGTCCCAGGTCTCGGTGAAGCAGTGCAGCACGCCGCCGACCGCGCCCGCGTCCTCTTCCCGCATCAGCCGCAGCGTGTCTTCGGCCGACGAACGCGTATGGATGATCAGCGGCTTGCCCGTCTGGCGCGCGGCGCGGATATGGGTGCGGAACCGCTCGCGCTGCCATTCCATCTCGTCGACGCTGCGGCCATTGAGCCGGTAGTAGTCCAGCCCCGTTTCCCCGGTGCCGACCACGCGCGGATGGTTCGACAGCGCGACCAGCCGCTCGACGGTCGGCTCCTCGGCGCCGTCCTCGTAGTCCGGATGCACGCCCACCGAGGCGTACAGGTTCGCATGCTGCTCGGCCAGCGCCAGCACGCGCGGGAAATCCTCCAGCGTCACCGAGATGCACAGCGCGTGGGTGACCTGGTTCTCGCGCATGTGGGCCAGCAGTTCGGGCAATCGCGCGGAAAGGTCGGGGAAATCGAGGTGGCAATGGGAATCGACAAACATGGCAGATCGGGGAATCGGGCAGATTGGGCGGACGGGACAGATCAAGCGCTCTGGTCGACGCGCCGCCCCACGATGATCAGGTCGCGCTCGATGCCGTCGAGCACCGCGACGCGCGGCAGTTCGCCCCAGCGGGCAAAGCCGAGCCGTTCGAACAGCGCCAGGCTGGGCGCGTTATGGCCAAAGATGAAGCCGAGCAAGGTATTGACGCCGATCGCCGGCGCGTGGGCCATCGCCCGCTCCAGCAGCAGGCGGCCCAGGCCCTGCCCGCGAAAGCGCTCGTCCAGGTAAATGGACACCTCGCTGGTGGCGCCATAGGCGGGCCGGCCATAGAAATCCGAATAGCTGAGCCAGCCGGCCAGTTGGCCGCTAGCGTCCTCGACCACCCACAGCGGCCGGCGCTCGGGACCGTGCGCATCGAACCACGGCTGACGCGAGGCGACGCTGACCGGCTCGGTGTCGGCGGTGACCATCCGCGAGGCAACCGTGCCGTTATAGATCGCGACGATGCCGGGCAGGTCCTGGCGCTGTGCGTCACGCACGGTGAAACCGCTTGCTTCCATGTTTCTCTTCTTTTTTAAATCAAACTGTTATGGCAGGAACTTCACGTCTTTTATGAGAAACGCGCCGCCGGTGTGAGCCACGCTTAAGCCGGCTGCCGCGGGAACAGCTGCCGGTAGTCCATCAGCACCGCCTCCATCACCAGACGCGCCGCCAGCGGATGCTGCTCGTGGCGGCGGTGCTGGACCAGTCGTCCGGCGAAAGCCTGCAGCCGATGCGCGTCGGTCGCCCCGGCGCAGCGCCGCAGCGCCGCCATCTCGCCCGGGAAATAGCGCGCTGCGCCCTCGCCGCCGAGGCATAGCGCCAGCAGATCGTAGGTCCAGCGCTGCAGGATGCCCAGCACCGACGGCACCGGCAGCTTCTGCAGCTGCTCGGCGGCGGCCAGCGCGTCGAGGGCGGGACCCGTGGCAAGCTGTCCGACCAGCCAGCGCTGCAGCGGCAGTTCTTCGGCCTCGGCCGCATGCAGCGCCGTCAAGGGCGCCCCGCCGGCCTGCGCCAGTTGGGCCGGCGCATCGGCGACACCTTGCGCGCGCAACCATTCGAGCGCAGCCTGCTCGCCCGGCCGGCGCAGCGCGACCTGGCGGCAGCGCGACAGGATCGTCGGCAGGATCCGGTCGATCCGGTCGGTGACCAGCAGGAACACCGTCGCCGGCGGCGGTTCCTCCAGCGTCTTCAGCAGCGCGTTGGCGCCTTCGTGCTGCAGTGCGTCGAGCGGGTAGATCACGACCGGCCGCAGCCCGGAGCGGTGCGTGCCGATGCCGACCGCCTCGATCAGCGCCCGTACTTGCTCCATCCGGATGATCTTGCTGGGCGCCTTCTTCTTCCCGCCGCCCTCGTCGGCCTTGGCGTCGGCATCTGAATCGCCGCCTTCCATCGCCTCCGGGCGCACCACGGTGAAGTCCGGATGGTTGCCCTGGCCGAACCAGTGGCAGGCGGCGCAGGTGCCGCAGGGCTGGCCATCGGCGAGCGGGGTATCGCACAGCAGCGCCTGGGCAAAGTGCAGCGCCAGGTCGCGCTTGCCGATGCCTTGCTGGCCATGCAGCAGCAGCGCGTGCGGCAGCCGGCCGCGCAGCGCCATCAGTTGCCGCCAGTCTTCGGTTTGCCAGGGATAGAGCATGGAAATCAACGAGTTATCGGCAGAAATTGATGTAATTTGAGAGCATGGGACGTTGTTGCGGATTCGACAACGACGATACCGCGCTCCCTATCATCGAGTCTTGATACTGTATGTGCTTCAAAGACTTGCGAGAATTTCCTCAAGCGTCTTCTGAATATCCGCGATCGGCCGCGTGCTGTCGATCAGACGGAAGCGCATCGGTGCCTCTTCTGCCCGCCTCAGGTATTCGGCCCGGGTCCGCGCAAAGAAGGAGGCCGACTCGGCCTCGAACTTGTCCGGCTCGCGCGCGCCGGCCAGGCGGGCGCTGGCGACCTCCAGCGGCACATCGAACAGCAGCGTCAGGTCCGGCTGCAGATCGCCCTGCACCCAGCGCTCCAGCGTTTCCAGCCGCTCCCGGGCCAGGCCGCGGCCGCCGCCCTGGTAGGCGAACGTCGCATCGGTAAATCGGTCGGAGAGGACCCAGTCGCCGCGCGCGAGCGCCGGTTCGATGACTTCGGCCAGATGCTCGCGGCGGGCGGCAAACATCAGCAGCGCCTCGGTCTCCAGATGCATCGGCCGGTGCAGCAGCAATTGGCGCAGGTCCTCGCCCAGCGCGGTGCCGCCTGGCTCGCGGGTCGTCACCACTTGCCTGCCCTGCCCCAGCCGCTGCTGCAGGCGCTCGGCGAACCACGCCAGGTGCGTGCTCTTGCCGGCGCCGTCGATGCCTTCGAAGGTAATGAATGTTCCGCGCATGGCGATCGTGTTCGTGATTATTTGCCGCGCTGGTATTGATCGACCGCGCGATTGTGTTCGGGAAGCGAGTTGGAGAAGTGGCTGGTGCCGTCGCCGCGGGCGACGAAATACAGCGCGTCGGTCGGCGCCGGCGTGGTCGCCGCCGCCAGCGACGCCACGCCCGGCAGGGCGATCGGCGTGGGCGGCAGGCCGGTGCGGGTGTACGTATTGTACGGAGTGTCGGCCTGCAGATCGCGCTTGCGCAGGTTGCCGTCGAACACCTCGCCGATGCCGTAGATCACGGTCGGATCGGTCTGCAGCATCATGTTCTTGCGCAGCCGGTTGATGAAGACGGCGGCGATCATCGGCCGTTCGGCGGCCTGGCCGGTCTCCTTCTCGACGATCGACGCCATGATCAGCGCGTCGTAAGGCGTCTTGTACGGCAGGTCGGGCGAGCGCGCGTTCCAGGCCTCGTTCAGGCGCCGCTGCATCGCCCGGTAGGCGTGCTTGTACAGCTCCACATCGCTGCTGCCGCGGGCGAACAGATAGGTGTCGGGGAAGAACAGCCCCTCGGCCGAGGGCTCGGTGGCGCCGATCGCCTTCAGCAGGTCCGCCTCGCTCATCCCCTTGGTGTCGTGGCGCAAGGCCGGATGGGCATCGACGGCCGCGCGCATGCGGCGGAATTCCCACCCCTCGATCACCGTCAGCACATGGTGGTTGACCTCACCCCGCGCGATGCGGCCGATCACCTGCAGCGGCGTGACGCCGCTCTCGAACTGGTAGCCGCCCGCCTTCAGGCTGGCGTGATTGCCGGTCGCCCGGGCCAGCAGCACGAACAGCCGGGTATCGATCGGCACGCCGCCGCGGGCCACCTGACGGGCGACGCTCGGCACGCTGGAATTGGGTTTGATGATCACTTCGAGCGGCGAGCTGCGCAGCGTCAGCGGCTGGTTGGCCCACCAGGCGAAGGCGCCGGCGGCGGCCAGCGCGAATGCCACGGCGGCCAGAACCAGCCGGGAGAAAAAACGTTTCATCGACAAGCTTGGGTAAGGTGCGGATAAATGCGCTCAACGGGCGGAGCTGCGCGCGGATCTGCGTGCAGCCTGCGTGTATCGGTGCGGCAGGCCCTGCCGGGCAGCGCCAACAGGGCAAGCGGCGGAGGTGGCAGGCTCCACCGGTGACCAGAAGACGGCCGCCGGCCGCAATGACGGCAGACCCATATAATACCGGGAGCCTTGTCCGGGGCCGCCGCTCGCCGAGTCACAAGTTGTGACAGGCCCCGCACAAGCCATCCGCCAACCGTCCCGGCCCGCGCGCCGGCTTCGAATTCGAATTCTCTCCATGCACGCCCCCAATCCCGCCCGCGCCGCCCAGTTCGCCGCCCTGCGCCAGGACGGCGTCGTTTGCCGCCCCGCCAACGTCGGCCTGATCCGCGTGGCCGGCGATGATGCCGCCACCTTCCTGCACAGCCAGCTGACCAACGCCGTCGAGGACCTGCCGCAGGGGCAGGCCCGGCTGGCCGGCTATTGCTCCGCCAAGGGCCGCCTGATGGCGACGCTGCTGATCTGGCGCGACGCCCACGGCATCGCCATGCAGCTGTCGGCCGACCTGCAGCCGGCGATCCAGAAGCGGCTGTCGATGTTCGTGCTGCGCGCCAAGGCCAGGCTGTCGGACCTGGGCGCCGAG
>NZ_AMPR02000057.1:0-44325 GCF_000307735.3 Cupriavidus sp. HPC(L)
CGCGCCCGCACCGCGCGGCGCGACCTCGTACTCCGACAAGCAGGCGGTACCACCGCCGGACAACGACAACTCCCCGACCAAGACCGTGACGCTGCCGCCCACCGGCCGCGTCAGCCTGGCCGAATACCGTGCGCAGATGCGCCAGCAGCTGATGCGCAGCGAGAACGCCAGCGCCGACGTGGCCGACTGCGCCGCGCACGCGAGCTGGGTGGTGCCGCGCTCGGCGACCTACGACGCGCTGCGCATTCCGACCGGCGCGCTGGCCTCGGGCCAGGCCTCGGTCGAAAGCTGGGAAGGCCGCTTCTCGCGCGGCAAGCAGGCCGTGCCGGTCACCTCGGTGGTGACCTTCTCCGCCGCCGCGCATCGCCGCAACGGGCAATCGGGCCAATCGCGCTGGGACCCGGTCAAGGTCCGCTGCGGCTATGACGACGGCATGATGCTGGCCTACGAACTGCTGGACGACGACGGCGACATCATCGTCGAACCGGCCGCCAGGCCGGCCGTCAGCGTGGCACCGCGCAATGCCACGGCCAACAAGGGCCGCAAGGCCAAGGCAACCAGGTCCAGCCGTTCGGGCAAGGCCACGTCGGCCAGGTCGTCGGCCAGCACGAAGAAGGCCGCGGCGAAGTCGACCTCTTCCAGCAAGTCGACGAAAAAGACCAGCAAGCCGTCGCGCTGACCCTGCCGCGCCGCATCGCGGCGGCATCACCGCCGCCTTGCGCGGCGGCGTCGCTCAGTCCAGCTGCGCCAGGATCGCCTGCAGCATCGCCGCGCCCAGCAGCGCGCTGCGGGCGCCGTTCCAGCCGACCTCGGGCTGCGGCAGGTCGGCATTGTCCTTGAACGGCATCTCCAGCGTCAGCGACAGGCAGCCGAACGCGTGGCCGATGTACTTCGAGGCCAGCTTCAGCGCATCGGCGTTGTACTTGCTCGCGGCATAGCCATGCACGTCCTGGAAGTCCGGCGTGGCGCGCTTGAACGCCTCGACGAAACGCGCCTGCGCGACGCGCTGTGACTCGGTGAAGCTCGGCAGCATCTCGCTGCCGGCGATGAAGTTGTAGGGCAGCCCCTCGTCGCCGTGGATGTCGAAGAACAGGTCGCAGCCGGTCGATTCGATCGCGCGGCGCACGTGATAGACCTCGGGGCTGGATTCGAGGCTCGGCGCCATCCATTCGCGATTCAGGTTGGCGCCGGCCGCGTTGGTGCGCAGATTGCCGAGCGCCGAGCCATCCGGGTTCATGTTCGGCACGATATGGAACACGGCCTTCTGCAGCAGCCGCTCGGCGACGCCGTCGCCCGCCCAGATGCCGGTGCCGGTCAGCCGCTGCAGCACGCCCTCGACGAACCATTCGGCCATGGTTTCGCCCGGATGCTGGCGCGCGATCATCCAGATCGTCTTGCGGCCGTCATTGCCACCGTCACTGGCACCCTCGGGCGGCGCGCCGATCGTCACCACGGTCATGTCGCGGCCCTGCACCGTGCTGCCCAGATGCGTCAGCCGCGCGCGCGGCGAACGCTGGCAGGTGCCCAGCAGCGCCAGATGGCGCTCCTCGGCATACGGCTCGAAATAGGCCAGCCAGACGCTGTCGTGGGCCGGCGTGAATTCCACCGTCATCACCTGGCCGTCGAAGCGCGTCGGCACGCGGAACCAGTGCACGCGGTCATACGAGGCCACCGCGCGGTAGTCGCGCCAGCCGTCCGGATAGGTGCAATCGCCGGCATTCAGGAACTGCAGCCGGCAGGCCTGGCCGGCCGCGCCATGCAGCCCGAAATGGAACCACTGGCGGAAGTCGGCATGCGAATCGGCGCGGATGCGCAGCCGGATATCGTCGGCGCGATCCAGCGCCTCGACTTCGATCGCGCCGGAATCGAACCGGCTGGAGATATGCAGCGCTGCGGTCTTCATGTCTGAGCCTCGCAAGACGAATTCGTTTTTTGGCCGGCACCGTGCGTAGCCCATCGGACCATCGGACCATCGCCCCGACGCACCGGGCGCACGCGTCGTCAGTCTTCCAGCCGGCGGCGGAACACCCAGCGCGTCGCGTCGGACGCCTTCGCGTCGTAGGCGTAGCCGTCCTCCGCGAATTTCTTCAGGCCGGCCGCATCGGTGATGCGCCGGGTCACCGCGAAGCGCGCCATCGTGCCGCGCGCGCGCTTGGCGTGGAACGAGATGATCTTGTAGCGGCCGCCCTTCCAGTCCTCGAACACCGGCGTGATCACGCGCGCGTCCAGCACCTTGGGCCGGACGACCTTGAAGTATTCCTCGGAAGCGAGATTGACCAGCGTCGGCGCGCCCTCGCCCTTCAGCGCGGCAAGATCCTTGTTCAGCAGCTGCGTTACGTCGTCGCCCCAGAACGCATACAGATCCTTGCCCGCGTCGTTGGCCAGCCGCGTGCCCATCTCGAGGCGATACGGCTGCATCCAGTCCAGCGGCCGCAGCACGCCGTACAGGCCCGACAGGATGCGCAGATGGCGTTGCGCGAAGGCGAGGTCGTCGTCCGACAGGCTCGGCGCGTCGAGTCCCTCGTACACATCGCCATTGAAGGCCAGCGCCGCGGGCTTGCTGTTGCGCGCGGTGAATTTGGGCGACCAGTCGGCATAGCGGGTCGCGTTCAGCACCGCCAGCTTGTCCGAGATGTCCATCAGCGTGCCGATTTCCTGCGGCGCCAGCGCGCGCAGACGCTCGATCAGCTGCGCCGAACGCGGGATCAGCCGCGGCAGGTGGCTGGCATTGAGCGGGGGCCGGACGCGCGGCGGCGTCTCGTAGTCCAGCGACTTGGCGGGCGACAGAACGATCAACATGGCAGAATGCGGCAGAAACAAAGTCCAGATTGTAACGAATGCTCAACCCCTCTACCGGGCCGGACACCGCTTCCGGCACCGAATCCTTTGCCGATGGCGCATCGCCGCCGCCCGCCGTTTCCGCCCCCCGCGTGGTACTGGACTCCAACGTCTGGATCGACCTGCTGGTCTTCCGCGATCGGCATGCCGAGCCGATCCGCAGCGCGCTGCAGGATGGCGCGATCGCGCCGCTGATCCGCGCCGATTGCCGCGAGGAATTGCGCCGCGTGCTGGCCTACCCGCAGTTCGCCCGCTTCGAGGTCGATATCGACGAGGCGCTGGCCACCGTGGACCGGCTGACCACCGCGGTCGCACCGCCCTGCCCGGCGCAGGCCGAGGCGATCCGGCTGCCGCGCTGCCGCGACGGCGACGATCAGAAATTCATCGAGCTGGCGCACTTCGCCGGCGCCGATTGCCTGGTGTCGAAGGACAAGGCGGTGCTCAAGCTCGCGGGCCGGCTGCGCCGCAGCAGCGGCGTCGCGGTGCTGACGCCGCAGGCCTTCGCGCCGTGGCTGGCCGCGCGGGCGCGCTAGAATCGCCCCGGCTTTTTCACCTGCAACCGATTGACGACTGATCCTTGACGCCATGTCCGCCGACGCCCCGCTCCGCCCTCCCCCGTCCCGCCTGCCCAACGTGGGCACCACCATCTTCACCGTGATGTCCGCGCTCGCCGCCGAGAAGAATGCGGTCAACCTGGGCCAGGGCTTTCCGGACTTCGACTGCGATCCGAAGATCGTCGACGCGGTCACGCGCGCGATGCAGGGCGGCCTGAACCAGTACCCGCCGATGGCCGGCGTGCCGAAGCTGCGCCAGGCCATCGCGGACAAGATCGGCAAGCTCTATGGCCGCGCCTACGACGCCGACAGCGAAATCACGGTGACCGCCGGCGCGACACAGGCGCTGCTGACCGCGATCCTGTGCGCGGTCCATCCGGGCGACGAAGTGATCGTGCTGGAGCCGTGCTACGACAGCTATCTGCCGGCGATCGAACTGGCCGGCGGCAAGCCGGTGCCGGTCACGCTCGACGCGCCGCACTTCCGCATTCCGTTCGACCGCCTCGCGGCCGCGATCACGCCGCGCACGCGCATGATCCTGATCAACACGCCGCACAACCCGACCGGCACGATCTGGCGCGAGGAAGACATGCGCCAGCTGGCGGAGCTGCTGGCAGGCACCGATATCCTGCTGCTGTCGGACGAGGTCTACGAGCACATGGTCTACGACGGCCAGTCGCATCAATCGGTGGCGCGGCATCCGGAACTGGCGCGGCGCAGCTTCGTCGTGTCGAGCTTCGGCAAGACCTACCATGTGACCGGCTGGAAGGTCGGCTATGTCGCCGCGCCAGCCGCGTTGATGGCCGAATTCCGCAAGGTCCACCAGTTCAATGTGTTCACCGTCAATACGCCGGTGCAGCACGGCCTGGCTGACTACATGGCGGACCCCGCGCCCTATCTCGAATTGCCGGCCTTCTACCAGGCCAAGCGCGATTACTTCCGCGCGGGGCTGGCCGATACGCGCTTCAAGCTGCTGCCGTCGGACGGCACGTATTTCCAGTGCGTCGACTATTCGGCGATCTCGGAGATGAGCGAGGCGGACTTCGCGATGTGGCTGACACGCGAGATCGGCGTCGCGGCGATTCCGGTGTCGGCGTTCTATTCGCAGCCACGCGAATCGGGCGTGGTGCGATTCTGTTTCGCCAAGCGGGAAGAGACGCTGGCGCTTGCGCTGGAGAGGTTGCGCAAGCTGTGAGATAGCGCGCGCGGGCGGCGCGAGGCGGCCGCCCGTTACCCTCTCCCCCGCCCCTCTCCCGCAAGCGGGAGAGCGGAGAAAACCGGTACGGTGACGACGAGCAGCGCAAGCACTCGCCGGCCGGAGGTGTTCCCCTTCTCCCCGTCAGGGGGAGAGGGTTGGGCAGAGGGGGTGGTTTCGAAGCGCCCTGCCGCCTTACTTGTTCCGGCTCAGCATCAACTCGGTATTGGCCTTGCGGTCCGCATTGACCTTCTGCACCGTCGGCCGCTCGCTCATCCGCTTCAGATAGTCCTTGACCGGCAGGTCGGCCAGCATGTCCGTGCCGTAAATGATCTTGGTGCACGCCGACACCAGCGGCAGATGGACCACCGCGGCGCAGTCCGCCAGCGTGAAGCTGTCGCCGGCCACATACGGCGAGAACTTCGCCAGTTTGGCGAAGGCGGGAATGTAGCGGGTCAGCAGCTTCTGCTGGCGCTCCTTGACCCCGTCGCTGACCTTGCCACCGAAAAACGCCTCGGGATAGAGCTCCCGCACGGTCAGTTCCAGATACAGTTCCATGTAGGTGACCAGCTCGCGCACCTTGCCGGCGGCCAGCGGATCGGCCGGCAGCAGCGGGGTCTGCGGATACGCGGCCTCCAGGTATTCGGCGATCACCTCCGATTCGCACAGCGTGCCGCCATCGGCGACGATGTACGGCACCTTGCCCAGCGGCGAGGCGTTCAGGTCCGTCTCGCCGATCCAGGCCAGCACCTCCTCGAACGGCACATTCTTTTCCAGCAGCGCCAGCTTGACCTTGTTGTAGTAGTTGCTGGCGGCAAAGCCGCAGAGCTTCAGCATCGGTATGTCTCCTTTGTTGTGCTGCGTTCTCCCGGACGGGATCGGTGGCCGTGCCCCGGCTTGTCTGGCCGATCAGCGCACGCGCCTGCGCGGCAGTGCTCACGCAACGAGTGCAAAAACCGCACGAGCGTGCTAATTTAACCACAACTTTTTGGAAGCACGATGAGCACTTTGACTATCGACACCCTCGGCATCGTAGGCACCGGCGCAATGGGCCGGGGTATTGCCCAGATCGCGGCGCAGGCCGGCCTGACCGTCCGCCTGTTCGACACCAATCCCCAGGCCGTGGCCGCCGCCCGGCAGTATCTGCAGGACACGCTGGCCAAGCTGGCCGACAAGGGCAAGATCAGCAGCGACGATGCCGCCGCCACGCTGGCGCGCGTGCAGCCGTGTGGTGCGCTCGAGGAGATGGCCGATTGCGACATGGTGCTCGAGGCCATCGTCGAGCGGCTCGACGTCAAGCGCGATCTGGTTGCCAAGCTCGAAGCGATCGTCCGTGAGAACGCGGTGATCGCGTCGAACACGTCGTCGCTGTCGATCACCGCGATCGCGGTCGGCGCCAGGCATCCGGGCCGCGTCGTCGGCTATCACTTCTTCAACCCGGTGCCGCTGATGAAGGTGGTCGAGGTGATCGACGGCCTGTCGGGCGATCCGGCCGTCGGCGATGCGCTGATGGCGCTGTCGCGCCGCATGGGCCATACGCCGGTGCGCTGCAAGGACATGCCCGGCTTCATCGTCAACCATGCCGGCCGCGGCATGAACATCGAAGGGCTGAAGGCCGCGCAGGAAGGCGTGGCCGAGTTCGCCGACATCGACGCGATCATGCGCGAGCAGGCGGGCTTCCGCATGGGCCCGTTCGAACTGATGGACCTGACCGGTCTCGACGTGTCGCACCCGGTGATGGAGTCGATCTACAACCAGTTCTACCAGGAGCCGCGCTACCGCCCGTCGCCGATCACGGCGATCCGCCAGGTCGGCGGGCTGCTGGGCCGCAAGACCGGCGCGGGCTTCTACCGCTACGCCGATGGCCAGAAGCAGGTCCCCGCCACCGCGCCGGTGCCGAGCGCCCGGCCGGTCAGCGTCTGGGTCAGCCGCGACAGCGAGCGCGGCCATGCGATGGTGGTCAAGCTGCTGACCGCGATGGGCGCCACGCCCGAGGGCGGCAACGCCCCGTCGGCCGATGCGCTGATCGTGGTCACGCCGCTGGGTCTGGACGCCACCACCTGCGCGCTGCAGCAGGGGCTGGACGCGAGCCGCGTGGTCGCCATCGACACGCTGCTGCCGTTCGAGGCCACCAAGCGCCGCACGCTGATGACGACGCCCGCCACCAGCGTGGCGATGCGCGACGCCGCGCACGGCCTGTTCGCCAGCGACGGCGTGCCGGTCACGGTGATCCGCGACTCGGCCGGCTTCATCGCCCAGCGCATCGTCTCGTGCATCGTCAATATCGCTTCCGATATCGCGCAGCAGCGCATCGCGACGCCGTCGGACATCGACCTCGCCGTCAACCTGGGCCTCGGCTATCCGAAGGGCCCGCTGGCGCTCGGCGATGCGATCGGCCCGCAGCTGGTGCTCGAGGTGCTGCGCAATATGGAGCGGCTGACCGGCGACATGCGCTACCGTCCGAGCCCGTGGCTGTGGCGCCGTGCCAGTCTGGGCCTGTCGCTGCTGACCGAGGAAGCCTGACGCTTCCGGCCGCCCCCCCGGACTTTCTTCCATCCACCACGCCACCGAGCCGAGCCGCCATGCCTGCCCAACTGCTGTCCGAACGCGTCGATGCGACGCTGGTGCTGACCATCTCGAATCCGGAAATGCGCAATGCGCTCGGCCCGGAGATCTATCTCGCAACGAAAGAAGCCCTGCAGGCGGCCGAGCAGGACAGCAGCATCCGCTCGGTGGTGCTGACCGGCGCCGACGGCATGTTCTGCGCCGGCGGCAACCTGAACCGGCTGCTGGGCAACCGCGCGCAGCCGCCGCAGGTGCAGGCCGACAGCATCACGATGCTGCACGCCTGGATCGAAAGCCTGCACGCGTTTCCGAAGCCGATCATCGCGGCCGTCGAGGGCGCGGCCGCGGGCGCGGGCTTCTCGCTGGTGCTGGCCTGCGATTTCGTGGTGGCGGCCAGCAATGCCAAGTTCGTGATGGCCTACGTCAAGGTCGGCCTGACGCCGGACGGCGGCGGCTCCTACGAGCTGGCGCGCGCGCTGCCGCGCCAGCTGGCCTCCGAGCTGCTGATCGAGGGCAAGACCGTCGACGCGCAGCGGCTCGCGCAGTTCGGCCTGGTCAATCGCGTGACCGAGCCGGGCGAGGCGCTCGGCGAAGCGCTGCGCCTGGGCCAGTCGCTGGCGGCGCAGTCCTCGCATGCAATGGGCCGCATCAAGGGCCTGATCAACCAGGCCGGCACGCTGTCGCTGAACGCGCATCTGGCGCAGGAGCGCGAGAACTTCGTCGCCGCGCTGCATCACCCCGACGGCGGCGAAGGCATCAGCGCCTTCCTGGAGAAGCGCAAGCCGACCTATCGTTGAAGCCGCACCGATCCCGATAAAAAAGATACCGGAGACAGCATGAGCAGCAATCTTTCCCAGTTCGAGGGCACGCGCCCGGTCGCCGACCAGCAGCGCTTCGATACCGCCGCGCTCGAGGTCTGGCTGCGCGACCATGTCGAGGATTTCGCCGGCCCGCTGACCGTCGAGCAGTTCAAGGGCGGCCAGTCCAATCCGACCTTCAAGCTGATCACCCCGGGCCGCACCTACGTGATGCGCGCCAAGCCGGGCCCGAAGTCGAAGCTGCTGCCGTCGGCGCACGCAATCGAGCGCGAGTACCGCGTGATGGCGGCGCTGGCGAATACCGACGTGCCGGTCGCGCGGATGTACGCGCTGTGCGAGGACGAGGCCGTGATCGGCCGCGCCTTCTACATTATGGAATACGTCAACGGCCGCGTGCTGTGGGACCAGTCGCTGCCGGGCATGAGCACCAGCGAACGCGCCGCGATCTACGACGAGATGAACCGCGTCATCGCCGCGATGCATACCGTCGACTACCAGGCCATCGGCCTGGGCGACTACGGCAAGCCCGGCAACTACTTCGCGCGCCAGATCGAGCGCTGGACCAAGCAGTACAAGCTGTCCGAGACCGAGAAGATCGACGCGATGGACGCGCTGATGGACTGGCTGCCGCACCATATCCCCGAGGAAGACCAGGACCTGACCAGCATCGTCCACGGCGACTACCGGCTCGACAACCTGATGTTCCACCCCACCGAGCCTCGCGTGCTCGCGGTGCTGGACTGGGAACTGTCGACGCTGGGCCATCCGATGGCCGACTTCGGCTACCACTGCATGAGCTGGCATATCGCGCCGGGCCAGTTCCGCGGCATCGCGGGGCTCGACTACGCCGCGCTCGGCATTCCGGACGAGGCGACCTACCGCCGCATGTACGAGCAGCGCACCGGGCGCCAGATCACCGGCGACTGGAACTTCTACCTGGCCTTCAGCATGTTCCGCATCGCCGGCATCCTGCAGGGGATCGCCAAGCGCGTGGTCGACGGCACCGCTTCGTCCGCGCAGGCGGTCGACGCCGGCAAACGGGCCCGGCCGATGGCCGAGATGGGCTGGCAGTACGCGCAGAAGGCGAAGCAGCGGATCGCCTGAGCCCGGCACCGGCGACCAAGGCTGGCCTGACAAGGGTCGGCGCGGCGACAAGCCGTGCCGGCCTTTTTTGTTGTGCGGAGCAAAGCTGGCGCGGGCGCCATATTGTCTGACGACATATAACAGACGGGGCTACTGGACCCCCGGGATTTCCCTGAACCCAGCAAAATTTCGCCGCTTTCCCGCTGGACGGCGTGCATTCCGGCTTTTATGATGGCGACCATTGTTGTATGACGACTGACAAATAACCCGTTCCGGAGACATCATGCAAACACGCCGCCGCTTCCTCAAGCTCGCCTCCACCGCCGCCCTCGCCGCTGCCTCTACCACGCTGGTGGCGCCTACCCTGGCAGCCGATACCTGGCCGAACCGGCCGATCCGGCTGGTGGTGCCCTATCCCGCCGGCGGGTCGTCGGACATCATCGCCCGCCTGATCAGCAAGCAGCTGGGCGAGGCGCTGGGCCAGCCGGTGGTCGTCGACAACCGTCCGGGCGCCAACGGCAACGTCGGCGCCGCCTTCGTGGCGCAGTCCGGCGGCGACAACCACACGCTGCTGCTGTGCGACGTCGGCGCGCTGGCGATCAGCCCGTCGGTCTACACCAAGCTGACCTTCGACCCGGCCAAGGACCTGAAGGGCGTCAGCATGCTGGCCTACTCGCCGCACATGCTGGTGGTCAACCCGTCCGTGCAGGCCAATACGCTGAAGGATCTGGTCGAGATGTCCAAGCGCGGCGAGCTGAATTTCGCCGTCACGGCGATCGGCAGCGCCCCGCATCTGGCCGGCGTGGCCGTGCAGCAGGCCACCGGCGCCAAATGGCAATACGTGCCGTACAAGGGCGGCGCGCAGGCGATTGCCGATACGGTCGGCGGCACCGCGCAGGTGCTGATGAACGGCATGCTGGCCACGCTGCCGCATGTGCAGAGCGGCAAGCTGAAGGCGATCGCGGTGTCCAAGCGCACGCGCATGCCGCTGGTCGGCAACCTGCCGACGATCGCCGAACAGGGCGTGGCCAACTTCGAATCGGGCACGTGGCAGGGCGTGATGGCGCCGGCCAGGATGCCGGACGCCGCCGTGACGCGCCTGAACGCCGAGCTCGTGCGCATCATCCGCTCGCCCGAAGTGCGCGCGCAGCTGGCCGGCCAGGGCGCCGAGGTGGTGACAATGACGCCCGCCGAGACGAATCGGTTCTTCGCCACCGAGAAGACCCGCTGGGCCGCGGTGGTCAAGCAGGCCGGCATCAAGCTCGACTGACGGCTGTCACAGGCCTGCGGGCCCGTGGCGTCACGGGCAGCGTCGGGGCGTCAAGCGTATACTGGCCGTTGCTATAGGTTTTCGCCCGTTCGCTGTGTCCGCCCCCACTCCCCACGACGCCCACGACGATCCCCGCCCGCTGCCGCCCAACCGGCCCGACGACGACGCCTGCTGCGGCAGCGGCTGCAGCCCGTGCATCTTCGATTTCTACTACGAGGAAATGGAGCGCTACCGGCAGGAGCTGAAGGACTGGCTGGTGCGGCATCCCGAGCAGGCATCCTCGTCGTGACCGCCCAGATGCCGGGCGCAGCCGCCCCGATTGCCTCCTCGATTGCCTCCTCGATTGCCTCCTCGATCGCAACCGACGGTCCGCCGCATGGCGATGCCGAGGCGCTGATCGACTTCGTGCGCCGCCACCCGAGGCTGCTGGTGCTGACCGGCGCCGGCATCAGCACCGACTCGGGCATCCCCGGCTACCGCGACGCCGATGGCAACTGGCGTGCGAGCACGCCGATCCAGCACCGCGAGTTCCTCGAATCGCACGCGCGCCGGCAGCGCTATTGGGCGCGCAGCATGGTGGGCTGGCCGATCATGTCGCGCGCCTTGCCCAACGACGCGCATCGCGCGCTCGCCCGGCTGCAGCAGGCCGGGCATGTCGAGGCACTGGTCACGCAGAATGTCGACGGCCTGCATCAGGCCGCCGGCAGCACCGGCGTGATCGAACTGCACGGCAGCCTCGCCTCGGTGGTCTGCCTGGCTTGCGGCGAACGGCATCCGCGCGCCGAAATCCAGCGCGAACTCGAAGCGGCGAACCCCGCCATCGCCGGCCTGTCCGCCGTGCCGTCGGCCGACGGCGACGCGCATCTCGAGCCCGACGATCTGCACGGCTTCACGGTGCCGCACTGCCGCCGCTGCGCCGGCGTCATCAAACCCGATGTGGTGTTCTTCGGCGACTCGGTGCCGCGCGATCGCGTGGCCGCGGTCCACGAGGCATTGCAGCGCGCCGATGCGCTGCTGGTCGTCGGCTCCTCGCTGATGGTCTTTTCCGGATACCGCTTCTGCGTCGCCGCCGCGCAGGCCGGCAAGCCGGTGGTTGCCATCAATCTCGGCCGCACCCGCGCCGACCCCCTTCTGACGATGAAGATCGCCGCGCCCTGCGGCGCCACGCTGACGCGCCTCGACGCCACGCTGCGCAACATCGCCGCCTGACTTCGCTGCCAATTCGATACGAATAAGTCGCAAATCGGAAACGGCCGTAAACCATCGACAGTTGAGATACCAATTCGGTAGCAGCATGTGACGCGTCGTTGGTTGTGGCGCGGGGTCGACAGCGAATGTTCGTCGCGACAGCGCCCCGTCCTCGACGTACGAACCGTCCGCGCGCCCTGGATGCCATGCCGGCCATGGACGTCGAATCCATCCTGCCCGAGGGAATTACCATGCCCGTCTCCTACCTGACTTCGATGCCGACCCAGCAGTCCTATGCCGCCAAACCCTTGTTCGAATCGCAACTGCATTTCCCGGAGCTGACCGCCGAACAGCTTCCCGCCTTTATCGAGAACGCCGAACGGTTGCTGCTCCAGGAAAAGCGAATCAAGCTGTCGGTCAATGGAACCCCCCTGCCGCTGGCGGAGATGGTGGGCAATAGCAATGACCGGGAGGGCGCAGTCATTCTCACGGGCATCGCGGAAGCCCTGCCCCGCGCCTTCGAGAATCATTCTGACGTCGAGGTTCGCGATCTGGCGTTTTATGAAGCAGCGGGCCTGATTGCCAGCCCAGCGTTCTGGGAGGCAACCGAAGACGCGATGAAAGCGACGCTGAACCTGGGCACCACGGGCGGCGACATCCGCCTGCACGACGCGGCGCAGCTGGGAATGAATGTCACGCTGGCCAAGGATGGGAAAAGCCTTGAGTGCCATATCAGCGCCACCTGGAAAGAGTTCACCGCCGGTGCGAAGTGGCACGCCATGACCGGTCTTGAACCCGTGATGAAGGCGGACGTGCGGATGCGGATCCCGCTGAAGCGAAAAGGCGGTCAGCAGCAATTGCAGCCGACCTTCGTTTATCTGCACGCCAACAGCCCTGTCCCTGAAATCGCCAGCAAGCTCAAGGAACGGAAGACCACGCTGGGTCAGGCCCTTCTCAACGCGCTGGCCAGCCTTCCGCTGCTCGGTCGCCTGTTCCGGGGCGTGCAGATCAAGGTGTGTGTCGGGGAAAACTTCCGTGGCCATGGGCTCGCCTGCATGCCGGCCGATCTGGGCGACAGAGACTGGATCGGCCGGGGACATGACAGGCGTCTGGGACACCATCTCGCCGCGTGCACCCACATCACCGCAAAACGGCTGACGCACCGGCCAAACGCGACCCGGCACCTGACTCGCGCCATGGCCGCGGCGCAGGTTAACGCCAACGAAGTGGCTCCGCTGAAAGTCCTGTTGGCTCACCGGGCACCCGAATTGAGAGTCAAGGCCAACATGGTGGAACGCCTGGACCATTGGGCGTTCCAGCGTGGGCTCAACGATCCAGCAGCAAACGAGATTGCCGGCCAGCCGCCGCAGGAAGTGCCGGCGCGCCCGCTCGATGTTCCGCCGCCGCCCGATGAGGTGCCGCCGATCGGCCCGACCGTCGAGGCGCTTCAATCCCAGCTGCAAGAGTTCCAACAAACCTTGGAGGCTGAACGGAGCGCACGGCAGCAGGCGGATACCGAACGCGATGGATTGCGCTCGGAAACGGAGAAGCTGAGGGTGCAACTTGCGGCCCTGCAGGAAGAGCGATTGCAGCTGACTGGGGAACTCGAAGAGTTGAACGCGAAATTCATGAAGACGCATACCGCGCTGATGGCGACGCGAAGCCCGCTCGTCTCCATGCCGCATAGCCTGGACGGCGGCCCCATCCCCAACGGAATCGTCAGGAACCGGGCACAGTCAATCTCGAACCAAAGAAGCACGAGACCCGCGGCGCCTGGCGCCAATACGTCAACCACGACGCGCACAGCCGCGATACAGGCTACACCGGTGGCTCCGACTACGACCGAGGCTCGGGCTACGACCGAGGCTCGGGCTACGACCGAGGCACCGGCTACGACCGAGGCACCGGCTACGACCGAGGCGCCGGCTACAACCGAGGCACCGGCTACGACCGGCACATCCGCTACATCGGCGACAACCGCCACGACAGGCACGACGACGTCCACGGATGACGCATAGCAGGCCGGGTGAACCGCTTCTTGCCGCCTTGCGCCAGATGGCCGCCGCCCGGCGGCAATGGCGGACGCTCGTCAGCTCGCGACGTCCGCCATACCCGTGCCCAACTCTCCGATCACCGCCCCCAACTGCTCCCGCAACCACCGATTCGCGCCGTCATTCTCGCCGCCAGCATGCCAATACAAGTGCAGCTCCAATGACGGCACCTTGAACGGCAGCGTCAGCAGGCGGTTGCCATACGCCTCGTTGGCGATGCGCGCATAGCGCAGCGGCAGCGTCGCCAGCAGGTCGGTGCAACTGACGATGCGGCACGCGGCCGCGTAGTGCTGGCAGCGCAGCCGCACCCGCCGCGTCATGCCCATCCGGTGCAGCGCCTGGTCCTCCAGCCCCGCCCCCCGCCGCCGGGACGACACGTGCACGTGCTCGGCGGCCAGATAGCGCTCCAGCGTCAATTCCTTCTTCACCAAGGGATGGTCGCGCCGGGCCAGCACCACCATCGGGTCGGCCATGAACTGCGCGTGGTGGATCGCCGGCGAGACCGGCAGCAGGATATCGATCGCGGCATCGAGCGTGCCGGCCAGCAGCTCCGATTCCATCTCGCGGCGGTCGAAGCGGACCGCCGCGATGTCGACGTGCGGCGCCACCGCGGCGACGCGCGACATCAGCGGCGGCAGCAGCGTCGATTCCAGCGCATCGCGCATGCCGATGGTGAAACGCCGCACCGTCGCGGCCGGATCGAAATGCGGCGTGTCCTGCAGCGTCCGCGCGAACGACTGCAGCGCGGTGCGTACCTCCCCGGCCAGCGAGCGGGCCAGCGGGGTCGGCGCCATGCCCTGCCCGCGCCGCTCGAACAGCGGGTCGTCGAACAGCGTGCGCAATCGGCCGAGCGCATGGCTGACCGCCGGCTGCGTCAGGTTCAGCTGCCGGGCGGCCGCCGTGATGCTGCCTTCGGTATAGATGGCGTCAAACACGACGAACAGGTTCAGGTCGATGCGGGAGAGCTGCATGGCGGCGATTGTGTCATGGAATGCAGCAGATTGATACCATCGAATCCAGAAAATTCATTTTTCATATTCCATCGATTCGGATAGAGTGGCCTCAGTCGGCGTATATCGCGCCCGCCCGCCGTCTGTCCGGTCCGCCCTCACGCGGTCCGGCAGCCCCGGCGGGGCCAAATCGCAGGGGTTGTGAGGAGACACCATGGATTTCGAATACTCGCCCAAGGTCAAGGAAATGCGCGCCAGGTTGCTGGCCTTCTTCGACCAGCACATCTATCCGAACGAGAAGCGCTTCCACGCCGAGATCCAGGCCAACCGCAAGGCCGGCAACGCCTGGGTGCCGAGCCAGCTGATCGAGGAACTGAAGCCGCTGGCGCGCGAAGCCAGCCTGTGGAACCTGTTCCTGCCGCGTTCGAAGCGCGCGCCCGAAGGACTGTCGAACCTCGAATACGCGACGCTGTGCGAGATCATGGGCCGCGTGCCCTGGTCGCCCGAGGTATTCAACTGCGCGGCGCCCGACACCGGCAACATGGAGACGCTGGAGCGCTACGCGTCCGAGGAACTGAAGGACAAGTGGCTGGAGCCGCTGCTGCGCGGCGAGATCCGCTCCGCCTTCCTGATGACGGAACCGGACGTGGCGTCCTCCGACGCGACCAATATCCGCTGCAGCATCGAGCGCGATGGCGACCACTACGTGATCAACGGCACCAAGTGGTGGTCGTCGGGCGCCGGCGACCCGCGCTGCAAGGTCTATATCGTGATGGGCAAGACCAATCCCGATGCGGGCCGCCACGAGCAGCAGTCGATGATCGTGGTGCCGGCCGACACGCCGGGCATCACCGTCAAGCGCCATCTGCCGGTGTTCGGTTATGACGACGCGCCGCACGGCCACATGGAGATCGAGCTGAAGAACGTGCGCGTGCCGGCGGACAATATCCTGCTGGGCGAGGGCCGCGGCTTCGAGATCGCGCAGGGCCGCCTCGGCCCGGGCCGCATCCACCACTGCATGCGCAGCATCGGCGTGGCCGAGCGCGCGCTGGAACTGATGTGCAAGCGCAGCCTGGAGCGGGTCGCGTTCGGCAAGCAGATCGCCCGCCATGGCGTCACGCAGGAGCGCATCGCCGAGGCCCGCTGCGAGATCGAGATGGCACGCCTGCTGACGCTGAAGGCCGCGTACATGATGGACACGGTCGGCAACAAGGTCGCCAAGGCCGAGATCGCGATGATCAAGGTCGTCGCGCCCAATGTCGCGCTGAAGGTCATCGATTGGGCGATCCAGGTGCACGGCGCCGCCGGCGTGTCGGAAGACTTCCCGCTGGCCTCGTGGTGGGCGCACCAGCGCACGCTGCGTCTGGCCGACGGTCCGGACGAGGTGCACCGCAACGCGATCGCCAAGCTGGAACTGGCCAAGCACATGAGCCTGAATCCGGACGAGATCCAGATGCCGGTCACGCGCGGCGGCTGATGCCGTCGTCACGATAAAAAACACCCCGCGGCCATCCGGCCGCACGACTCCAGGGCGGCTGCGCCGGCAGCAAGCCATCCACGCGCAGCCTGTCTGCGCGTTTTTTTCTTCTGTGATTAAATGCGTCGGTCCATTCAACCGGCGCTGCGCTGCCGAGTCTGCGGCGCCCTTCTCCCGTCCAGGAGCTTCCTCGATGATCGATGTCTACAGCTGGGCCACACCCAATGGCCACAAGGTTCATATCATGCTGGAAGAGTGCGGCCTGCCCTACCAGGTGCACCCCATCAATATCGGAGCCGGCGACCAGTTCGGCGAGGAATTTCTGAAGATCAGCCCGAATAACAAGATCCCGGCGATCGTCGACAGCGAAGGGCCGGACGGCAAACCGATCTCCCTGTTCGAGTCGGGCGCGATCCTGGTGTATCTGGCCGGCAAGACCGGCAAGTTTCTGCCCGAGGACGTGCGCGGCAAATACGAAACGCTGCAATGGCTGATGTTCCAGATGGGCGGCGTGGGACCGATGCTGGGCCAGGCGCATCATTTCCGCATCTATGCGCCAGAGAAAATCGAATATGCGATCAACCGCTATACCAATGAAGCGCGCCGCCTCTATGGCGTGATCGACAAGCAGTTGTCGAATCGCCCCTGGCTGGCTGGCGACGAATATACGATCGCCGATATCGCGACCTTCCCGTGGCTGCGCAGCTGGCAGAACCAGGGCATCGAACTGGACGACTATCCGCACCTGAAGCGCTGGTTCAATACGATCGCTGAACGCCCGGCGGTCAAGCGCGGCGTCGAGGTACTGGCACGCGAACGCAAGCCGCTGCATACCGACAAGGAACGCGAGATCCTGTTCGGCGCGACGCAATACGCCCGCCGCTGAGCCGAAAGCCGCCCTCCGGCACCGAAGACCCCCAGCGAACGCTGGGGGTTTTTTCATTGGACGAGCGCTTGTGTGCGGGACGCGGCTCGCGCCAGCGGATCCGTCGGCGGGTCGCCGTCGCCCCATTCCTTAACTAAAACGCGCTGTTCTTTAGATTATTGAGAGATCGATTCAGGTGAATACCTGTATGACATTCACCTCCGAACATGAGAAAAAAGCGTTACGCGCTTTTGATTTCCCGATGCCGGCGCAGATTTTCAACACTTTACGCAATCTATAGTGTTTATATCGAAGGTTATGTTGTCTGACACCGATTGTGCGACGGACTCTAGGATGTCGAGTCGATCAGGCGAATCCCTTAACTTCCTTCAAATTCCTCTCTCCCCCTTACCATGATCGGCGATCCTCTCAAGCTATTTGGCCAAAGACTGACGGCCCTGCGCAAACAAAGGGGCTGGTCGCAGGAAAAACTCGCGCTCGAAAGCGGAATGGCGCGCTCCTACCTCAGCGGCATCGAGCGCGGGCTGCGCAACGTGGCGCTGATCAACATCTGCACGCTGGCCGATACCCTCGGCGTTCCTCCCGGCGAAATGTTGAAGTTTGATGGCGACAACTCGGTATTGACCGTCGAGGAATTACGCACGCCGTTCGGTGCGGAAGAAACTACCGCGCAACGCAATGCGCGGCGTTATATGGCAAGGCTCGATAATGACGACCAGGATCTCGTTGCCTCGGTGGCACGTGCGCTCGCCCGCAAGCGCGCCGCCGGACAAAATGCCGCCTGACGGCATCCGCCGCCGCGCTACATCGCCAGCATGCCCTGCCGCTCGATAAAGCGGATCACCGCGTCAAGACCCTGCCCCGACTTGACGCTCCCCATCACGAAAGGCCGTTCCCCGCGCATCTTGCGCGCGTCGCTTTCCATCACGTCAAGATTGGCGCCGACGTACGGCGCGAGGTCGGTCTTGTTGATCACCAGCAGATCCGACTTGGTAATGCCCGGTCCGCCCTTGCGCGGAATCTTCTCGCCGCCGGCGACATCGATCACGTAGATCGTCAGATCGGACAGCTCGGGGCTGAATGTCGCCGCCAGATTGTCGCCACCGGATTCGATGAACACCACGTCCGCATCGGGAAAGCGCGCCAGCATGCGGTCGACCGCCTCCAGGTTGATCGATGCGTCCTCGCGGATCGCGGTATGCGGGCAGCCGCCGGTTTCCACGCCCATGATGCGCTCGGCCGGCAGTGCTCCGGAGATCGTCAGCAGTCGCTGGTCCTCCTTGGTGTAGATGTCGTTGGTGATCGCCACCAGGTCGTAGCGCTCGCGCATGGCCTTGCACAGCATCTCCAGCAAGGTGGTCTTGCCGGAGCCGACCGGGCCGCCGACGCCGACGCGCAGCGGAGGAAGTGTCTTGGTACGGGTCATGATGTCGGTTCCGATTCGATATGCGGCTGCGCTCAGGAGCGGAACAGCCGGGAATACTGCGTTTCGTGGCGCGCCGACAGCAGGCCGAGCATCGGCGACAGCGTCGACAGCGCGGGCGGTTCGGCATCGGCGCGGCGCGCCGCCTCGGCCACCGCGTCGAGCACGCAGCCATGCATGGCGCGCAGGATCTGCTGGCCGGCGACCTGCCCCAGCGGCACCGCCTTGATCGCCGCGGCGATCTGGTTCTCGGCCCAGTTGAAGCAATAGGCCGCCAGCCCGTCGCGCTCGTCGACCTGCAGCGCGACGCAGGCCGCCGCGAACGCCGTTGGCAGGCACACCGGCGATATCGCCGCCAGCGCTTCGCGCAGCGCCGGCTCGCCCCATTCCATCTGCCCGACCAGCCGCGCCAGCGACCATCCCATCTGCTCGGTTTCGAGCCGCAACTCGGCGGTTTCCCGGCTTTGGTGGAACCAATCGTTCCAGTGCCGCGCGGCATCGCGGTCATCGGCACGCCATGCACGATGCAGCAGCAGCCACAACGGACCTTCGGCATGCGCCTGCACGTGCAGCAAATTGTCGCGAATCCACTGCCGCGCACTGTCGGCATCTAGCACGATGCCGCATTCGATCGCCGCCTCCAGCCCTTGCGAATAGCTGAACCCGCCAATCGGCAGCGCCGGCGAGGCCAGATGCAGCAGCGACAGCAGTTGCGGGAGTTGGGTCATGGCAGCGCGAGCGGCTCAGCGCGGGTGATCGCAGCCGACATGGTGTCCTTGATCCCCATGCGAATGATCATGATCATGCGGATGCGGATGCGGATGCGGATGCGGATGCGAGTGCGAGTGCGAGTGCGAGTGCGAGTGCGAGTGCCCATGATGCTCATGAAACACCGCCTGCGCCGCCGCGTAGTCTTCGGCGAAGGTCGCGTCGTGGCCGTGCTTGTGGCCGCCGCCATAGGCGCCGGCTTCGGGTTCGAATGGCAGCTCGGCGCGTTCGGCGTTCACGCCGAGGCGGACCAGCATGTCGGCCAGCACCGGGTCGTATTCCAGCCGCAGATAGTCGCGGCCGATCTCCACCGGGGTGTGGCGGTTGCCGAGGTGGTAGGCCGCGCGCATCAGTGCGTGCGGATCGCCGGACCGTACTTGCAGCACCGATTCCGCTGCCGCCTGCACCTCGACGAACGTGCCGTCGGCGGTCACCAGCAGGTCGCCGCCGCGCAGCACCGTGCCGCGCGGCAGGAAGATCGCCGCTTCCTCGCCGTTGTCCAGCACCGCGCGCAGCCGGCTCTTGCTGCGATCGCCGAACGGCAGCACCAGCTTCGGCGCGCGGCGCACCAGCACCGGCGCGATGCCGTGCGGCGCGGGAAGATGCTTGTCGATCTTGTGCATGGTCAGAACAGGAAATAGCGCTGCGCCATCGGCAGCGAGGTCGCCGGCTCGCAGGTCAGCAGCTGGCCGTCGGCGACGACCTGGTAGGTCTCGGGATCGACGGTGACCGTCGGCTGCCAGTCGTTGTGGACCATGTCGCGCTTGCTGACCGTGCGCGTGCCGCGCACCGCCGACAGCGTCTTCCGCAGCCCATAACGCCCGCCCACATCCGCAGCCAGCGCGGCCTGCGACACGAAGGTCAGCGACGACCGGTGCAGCGCACCGCCGGCGCTGGCGAACATCGGCCGATAGTGCACCGGCTGCGGCGTCGGGATCGACGCGTTGGGATCGCCCATCGCCGCGGCGGCGATCATGCCGCCCTTCAGGATCAGGCTCGGCTTGACGCCGAAGAACGCCGGCTTCCACAGCACCAGGTCCGCCCACTTGCCGACCTCGATCGAGCCAACCTCGTGCGCGACGCCATGCGTCAGTGCCGGATTGATCGTGTACTTGGCGACATAGCGCTTGACGCGGAAGTTGTCGTGCCCGCCGCGCGCATCGTGCGGATCGCCCGGAAGCTTGCCGCGCTGCAACGCCATCTTGTGCGCGGTCTGCCAGGTGCGCAGGATCACCTCGCCGACGCGCCCCATCGCCTGCGAATCGCTGGAGATCATCGAGAACGCGCCGAGGTCGTGCAGGATGTCCTCGGCCGCGATGGTCTCGCGGCGAATCCGGCTCTCGGCAAAGGCGATGTCCTCGGCGATCGACGGATCGAGGTGGTGGCAGACCATCAGCATGTCCAGATGCTCGTCGATCGTATTGATCGTGTAGGGCCGCGTCGGGTTGGTCGACGACGGCAGCACGTTGGCCTCGCCGCAGACCTTGATGATGTCCGGCGCATGCCCGCCGCCGGCGCCTTCGGTGTGATAGGTATGGATGGTGCGGCCCTTGAACGCGGCGATGGTCGCCTCGACGAAGCCGCCCTCGTTCAGCGTGTCGGTATGGATCGCGACCTGCACGTCGGTCGCGTCGGCCACCGACAGGCAGGTATCGATGGCGGCCGGCGTGGTGCCCCAGTCCTCGTGCAGCTTCAGCCCGATCGCGCCGGCCTCGACCTGCTCGACGATCGGCTGCGGCAGGCTGGCGTTGCCCTTGCCGAGCAGGCCGATATTCATCGGATAGGCGTCCACCGCCTGCAGCATCCGCTCCATGTGCCAGGGGCCCGGCGTCACCGTGGTCGCATAGGTGCCGGTAGCCGGACCGGTGCCGCCGCCGATCATCGTGGTGACGCCGCTCATCAGCGCCTCCTCGATCTGCTGCGGGCAGATGAAGTGGATATGGCTGTCGATGCCGCCGGCGGTGACGATCATCCCCTCGCCCGCGATCACCTCGGTGCCCGGACCGATGACGATCGCCACGCCCGGCTGGATATCGGGATTGCCGGCCTTGCCGATGCCGGCGATGCGGCCGTCCTTGATGCCGATATCGGCCTTGACGATGCCCCAATGGTCGACGATCAGCGCATTGGTGATCACGGTGTCGACGCAGTCGCGCGCCAGCCGCTGGCTCTGCCCCATGCCGTCGCGGATCACCTTGCCGCCGCCGAACTTGACCTCCTCGCCGTAGATCGTGAAATCCTTCTCGACCTCGATGACCAGCGCGGTATCGGCCAGCCGCACGCGGTCGCCGGTGGTCGGCCCGAACATCTCGGCATAAGCCTGCCTTCCGATCGTCAACGCCATCACAGCGCTCCCATGATCTTGCCGTTGAAGCCGTAGACGATGCGGTCGCCATCGAGGGCGACCAGCTCGACGGTGCGCGACTGCCCGGGCTCGAAGCGCACCGCGGTACCGGCGGCGATATTGAGCCGGAAGCCGCGCGCGGCATCGCGATCGAACTCCAGCGCGGCGTTGGTCTCGTGGAAGTGGAAATGCGAGCCGACCTGGATCGGCCGGTCGCCGGTATTGGCGACCGCCAGCCGTATCGTCGCGCGGCCCGCGTTCAGTTCGATCTCGCCGTCGGCGGGCATCAGTTCACCGGGGATCATGGGGTCTCCTGTCGTTGGTCGGGGCGGATTCGAGCCACCATCGGGCCACCATCGGGCCACCATCAGGCCACCATCAGCCCGACGCCATACAGCGCGACGCCGGCCCCAAGCGCGCGCGCCAGCCACGGCGCATGCCGGCGCAGTACCGAGCCGGCGGCGATGCCGGCCAGATGCAGCGCCATCGTCGCCAGCGCGAAGCCGCCGACATAGGCCAGCACCGCAGGCAGCGCGCCGGCACTCGCGGGCAGCTCGGCACCGTGCGCATGGCCATGGAACAGTGCGAAGCCTCCGACCAGCGCCATCGCCACGCCGGCGGGCAGCCGCGCACGCAGCGCGACCAGCAGGCCGATCACCAGCAGCGAGGCGGCGATCATCGGCTCGACCGCGGGCAGGGCAACACCGGCGAGGCCGAGCGCGGCGCCGACCAGCATCAGCGCGACGAAGGCCAGCGGCAACCGCAGCACGCCGCCACCCGCTCCGCCACCCGCGCCTGCGCCACGCACCGCCAGCGCGCTCCAGACGCCCACCGCCACCATCGCCAGCAAATGGTCGGCACCGGTCAGCGGATGCAGCAGGCCGGAGGCGAGACTGGCGCCGACGCTGGCGACATCGTGGCCCGGATGCGCCAGTGCCTGCCCGCTGGCGAGCAGCGCGGCCGCAGCGGCGAGATGAGCGGCGACGCCCGCCCGGCCACGCGGCATGGCTTGTTGGAAGGAAACGGAACGAATGAAACCGGCCATGTTGGTCCTCGGTAGAAAACGGAAATTCAGTCAGCGGCGGCGATGCGGGTGACGCCGGTCAGACGATCGGCTGGTGCACGGTGACCAGCTTGGTGCCGTCGGGAAAGGTCGCCTCGACCTGGATCTCCGGGATCATCTCGGCGACGCCGTCCATCACGTCCTCGCGCGACAGCACCGTGGTGCCGGCATGCATCAGCTCGGCGACGGTGCGCCCGTCGCGCGCGCCCTCCATGATCGCGGCGGTGATCAGCGCGACCGCCTCCGGATAGTTCAGCTTCAGCCCACGCGCGCGGCGGCGCTCGGCCAGCAGCGCGGCGGTGAAGATCAGCAGCTTGTCCTTCTCTCTTGGCGTCAGTTCCATCGCCAGTCCTCAACGTTCTGTCGTTACGTCGACCTGTCAGATCGACTTGTTGGATCAACCTGCTGGATCGACCTGCTGGATCGACCTGCTGGATCGACTTGTCAGATCGACCCGTTACGTCGCCCACAGCCGCAACGGCCTCGCCGCTACCCCATGGATCGGCATCCGCAACGCGCTCCACGCCGCCACCATCAGCTCGCGCACCGGCTCGATGCGCGCGCCCAGCACGCGCAGCAGCAGCATCGGCTGCTCGGCGTCGGCCAGGCACGTCACGCCGGCACGCAGATCGGTCCGATACGGCAGGCGATCGGCAAGCTGCTCGGCCAGTTCCTGCGTCGCGCCCGCGCCGACGGCCCACAGCGTGCCGAGCACCGGCAGGCCGTCGAGCCCGACGCGCGCCTGGCGCAGCGGCGAATCGGCATCGAGGCGGGCATGCTCGCGCCACAGCGTGCGGACGCCCTGTCCGATGCGCGTGTCCATCCACGCGGTGCCGCGCCGCCATTGCTCGCCGGACGCCTGCCGCCCGAGCACCAGCGCGTCCCAGCCGATCGCGCTGGCGCCCGGGGCGACCTCCACCGTGGTCGCGAGCCGCGCGCGCGCATCGTCGAACACGATGTTCTCCTGCGGCAGCCAGTCCAGCTTCGCGCCGGCCGCGACCGAGATGCGCACGCGCTGGCTGGCGTCGCGGCCGAGCGACTTGTACCACTTGGTCGCGCCCGGCGTGGCCAGCACCGCGTGCGCGCCGGCCTCGATGCCGATATCGATGTCGAGCACGTCGCCGCCCGCGATGCCGGCCGGCGGATGCAGCACCACCGCGTGGCAGATGCCGCCCTCCGGATACAGCGGCTTCTGCACCATCAGGGGCCCGGCATGCCGCCGCTCGACCAGCGCAGTACGCTCGCCGCGCACGGCAAAGCGCAGCCGCAACTGCGCGTGCCACGCGGCCGGCAAGGCCAGCGTCGCGGCCGGGTCGTCGGCGGGGAAATCGGGATGGCGCATCGATCGATCGAGCGAAGGCGAAGATGAGCCGCGGCCTAGACCGCGATCATTTCCCGCACGCCCTGCTCTTCCATTCGCCCGCCCTCGCCGCTGGCCACCACCTCCCCGCGGCTCATCACCACGTAGTGATCGGCCAGATGGCGCGCGAACTCGTAGTACTGCTCGACCAGCAGCACCGTCATGCCGAACTCGTCGACCAGCAGCCGCAACGCGCGGCCGATGTCCTGGATGATCGACGGCTGGATGCCTTCGGTCGGCTCGTCGAGGATCAGCAGCTTCGGCTCGCTCATCAGCGCGCGGCCGATCGCCAGCTGCTGTTGCTGTCCGCCCGACAGGTCGCCGCCGCGGCGCTGCCGCATCGTGCGCAGCACCGGAAACAGTTGATAGATGCGGTCGGGCACGCCGGCCGGCTTGCCGCGGCTGGCGGCGCCGATCAGCAGGTTCTCTTCGACGGTCAGCCGCGGAAAGATCTCGCGGCCCTGCGGCACATAGGCCAGGCCCGCGGCGACGCGCTCGTAGGGCGGCGCCTTGTCCAGCGTCCGGCCGTGCCAGCGGATGGTGCCGCTGCGGGTCGGCACCACGCCCATCAGGCATTTCAGCAGCGTGCTCTTGCCCACGCCGTTGCGGCCGAGCAGCGTGGTCAGCCGGCCCTCCGGCACGTCGAAGCTGACGTCGCGCAGGATATGGCTGCCGCCGTAGTACTGGTTCAATCCGCTGACTTGCAGCATCGGTTTTCCTTTCTGCGCTTCCATTCCGCGCCGCCGTTCAGCGCCGCCGTTCAGCGCCCCAAATACGATTCGATCACGCGCTCGTCGCGCTTGACCGCGTCCAGCGTGCCCTCGGCCAGCACGCTGCCCTCCGCCAGCACCGTGACCTTGCCGGCCTCGCCCGCCAGCGCGGCGACGAATTCCATGTCGTGCTCGACCACCATCATCGAGCAGCTGCCGCGCAGGCCATTGAGCAGCTTGGCCAGCTGCATCGTTTCCTCGTCGGTCATGCCGGCCACCGGCTCGTCGAGCAACAACAGCTGCGGCCGCTGCATCAGCAGCATGCCGATCTCGAGACGCTGCTTCTGGCCGTGCGACAACAGCCCCGCCGGCCGGTAGGCCTCGTCCTCCAGGCCCGTCAGCGCCAGCGTCTGCTCGATGCGGCGGCGGCCATCGGCGTCGAGCCGTGCGCGCAGCGACGACCACCAGCGCTTGTCCGCCTTCATCGCCAGCTCCAGGTTCTCCCACACCGCGTGCTGCTCGAACACGGTCGGCTTCTGGAACTTGCGGCCGATGCCGGTCTGCGCGATGGTCGGCTCGTTCAGCCGCATCAGGTCGATGCTCTGGCCAAGGAACACGCGGCCGCTGACCGAGGCATTGCGTGGCCCGGTCTTGCCGGTGATCACATCCATCATCGTGGTCTTGCCCGCGCCATTGGGGCCGATCACGCAGCGCAGTTCGCCGTGGTCGATCGACAGCGTCAGCCGGTTCAAAGCGCGGAAGCCGTCGAACTGCACGGTGACGTCCTCCAGATACAGGATCGGGCCGTGCGAGACGTCGATGGCGCCGCGCTCGAGCACGCGGCCCAGGCCGGTGGCGTCGCCGCTTTCCGCCTGCGCCGCGTCGTGGCGTTCGTTCATTGCGGCGTTCATGCCTTTCCTCCGCTGCCGGCAGGCACCGCCACGGGCGCAGGCTTGGGTGCCGCCGTTGCACCCGCCGCGCCGCCCCGCCGCAGGCGAACCAGCAGCCCCACGACGCCGTTTGGCAGATACAGCGTCACCAGCACGAACATCGCGCCGAGCAGGAACAGCCAGTACTCGGCGAAATGCGCGGTGAACAGCGTCTTGGCGCCATTGACGAGGAACGCGCCGATCACCGGACCGATCAGCGTGCCGCGTCCGCCGACCGCGACCCAGACCGCCATCTCGATCGAGTTCGCCGGCGACATTTCGCCCGGATTGATGATGCCGACCTGCGGCACGTACAGCGCGCCCGCGATGCCGCACAGCACCGCCGAGAAGGTCCAGACGAACAGCTTGTAGCCGAGCGGGTTGTAGCCGGAGAACATCACGCGCGTCTCGGCATCGCGCACCGCGGTGACCACGCGGCCAAGCTTCGAGGTCACGATATAGCGGCAGGCGATCAGCCCGCCCAGCAGCGCGAACGCGGTCAGTACGAACAGCACGGTGCGCGTCTCGGGTGCGGCGATCGCGAAGCCGGCGATGCGCTTGAAGTCGGTGAAGCCGTTGTTGCCGCCGAAGCCTGTCTCGTTGCGGAAGAACAGCAGCATCGCGGCATAGGTCATCGCCTGCGTGATGATCGACAGGTAGACGCCCTTGATGCGCGAGCGGAACGCGAAGAAGCCGAACAGCCAGGCCAGCACGCCGGGCACCAGCACCACCAGCAGCAGCGCGTAGCCCAGATGCTCGGTGCCGTGCCAGAACCACGGCAGCTCCTTCCAGTCGAGGAACACCATGAAGTCGGGCAGCTCGCTGCGATAGACACCGTCGCGGCCGATCGCGCGCATCAGGTACATGCCCATCGCATAGCCGCCGAGCGCGAAGAACAGCCCGTGGCCCAGGCTCAGGATGCCGCAGTAGCCCCACACCAGATCGAGCGCGATCGCCGCCAGCGCGAAGCACATGATCTTGCCGATCAGCGTCAGCGCATAGGCCGACAGATGCAGCGGATGCGTGTCGGGCAGCACCAGCGCGCACACCGGCACCGCCACGGCGGCGAGCAGCGCGAGCAGCGCCAGCGCCAGCCAGCCGCGCGTGGAGAACAGCGGCTGGCGCGCGGGCACCGCCAGCGTGAAGGCGCGCGTTGAAGGATCGATCGAGCTTTGCATCATGCCTCCGCGCTGCGCCCCTTGAGCGCGAACAGTCCCTGCGGCCGCTTCTGGATGAACAGCACGATCAGCACCAGGACGATGATCTTGGCCAGCACCGCGCCGTAGAACGGCTCGATGAACTTGTTGATGATCCCCAGGCCGAAGGCGCCGACGATGGTGCCGGCCAGCTGCCCGACGCCGCCGAGGACGACCACCATGAAGGAATCGATGATGTAGGCTTGCCCCAGGTCCGGGCCGACATTGCCGATCTGCGACAACGCGCAGCCGCCGAGCCCGGCGATGCCCGCGCCGAAGGCAAACGCATAGCTGTCGACCTTCCAGGTCCGTACGCCGACGCACGCTGCCATCGTGCGGTTCTGCGTGGTGGCGCGCACGAACAGCCCGAGCCGGGTGCGATTGAGCACGGCCCAGGCGATCGCCACCACGGCCAGCGCGAACACGACGATGACGATGCGGTTGTACGGAATCACCAGTCCCGGCATCCACTGCACGCCGCCGCTCATCCAGCTGGGGTTCGCCACCTCGACGTTCTGCGCGCCGAACAGCATCCGCACCGCCTGCATCAGCAGCAGGCTGATGCCGAAGGTCGCCAGCAGCGTTTCCAGCGGACGGCCGTACAGATGGCGCAGCACCAGCCGCTCCAGCACGAAGCCGACCGCGGCGGCGGCGAGGAAGGCCGCGGGCAAGGCCGCCGGCAGATACCAGTCGAACGCATCGGGCAGATAGGTGCGGAACAGCGTCTGCACCAGCCAGGTCGCATAGGCGCCGATCATCAGGAATTCGCCATGGGCCATGTTGATCACGCCGATCAGGCCATAGGTGATGGCCAGGCCCAGCGCGGCCAGCAGCAGCACGCTGCCCAGGCTCAGGCCCGCGAACAGGTTGCCGATCAGCTCGGCCTGGCGTTCACTGGCGCGCAGATTGTCGAGGGCCTGCTGCGCGGCGGCACGCAGTTGCGCGTCGGGCTCGCGGTACTGGCCGCTGTCGTCGCGCTCGACCAGCGGCTGCAGCCGCTGGCGCGTGGCCGGATCGATGTCGCGGCCCAGTATGCGAATCGCCTCCAGCCGCTCGTCGCGGCTGCCGTCGGCGAGCACGGTATTGGCCCAGATCACGTCGAGCCTGGCGCGCAGCGCGGTGTCGGCTTCCGACTGGCGTGCGACGGCGACGGCCTCGCGCGGCGCGTCCTCGGGGCGCTCGAGCAGCGCGGCAATCGCCTGCGCGCGTACCGCGGCATCCGGCGACGCCAGCAGCAGGCTGCCGGCCGCGCCGTCGACCTGCGCGCGCAGGCTGTTGTTCAGCGTCAGCGATTGCAGCGCGCCGGCATCGACCTCGACCGGCTTGCCGGTGATCGCGTCGATCGCACGCTCGCCGTCGACGCGCACCATGCCGATGCCCGGCGCGAACTGCAGCGTGTCGTCCTGCAGCGCCCGCAGGATCGGGCCAGCCTGCTTCGGATCGGCCTTGGCCAGCGCGGCGATGGCGGCGCGCTTGGCGTCGAAGTCGTCTTCGGCCAGCGGCTGCAGGTCGGCCTGGGTCAGCGCGGTGGCGGCCCACAGCGCAGGGGCGGCCAGCAGCAGCGGCAGCACCAGCAGCACGGCAAGCGTGGCGCGCCACCAGGAGGCGCGGAGCAGCATGGGTCGGGACATGGAAATGGGTAGTGTCCTGGATGATGGAGTGGGCTTGAAGCGGATGGCAGTGGGATAGCGAGCGCCGCTACCCTCTCCCCCGCCCCTTTCCCGCAAGCGGGAGAGAAGAAAACCTGCGAGAGAACCGACGGTCTTCTCCCTCTCCCCCTCAGGGGGAGAGGGTTGGGGAGAGGGGGTGGTTTGCCACCCTCTCCCGCACGAAGCCTCACATCACCTTGTCCGGCTTGCCCTCGTTGCCCGCGATGAACGGGCTCCACGGCTGCGCGCGCAGCGGCTTCGGCGTCTTCCAGACGACCGAGAACTGGCCATCGCCCTTGACCTCGCCGATCATCACCGGCTTGTACAGATGGTGGTTCTCGCCCATCGTCAGCGTGAAGCCGCTTGGCGCCTTGAAGGTCTGGCCGATCATCGCGGCGCGGACCTTGTTCGGATCGGTGGTGCCGGCCTTCTTGACCGCCTGCGCCCACATATGGATGCCGACGTAGGTCGCTTCCATCGGATCGTTGGTCACGCGCTTGTCGCCGCCCGGCAGCTTGTTGGCCTGGACCCAGGACGCCCATTGCTTCTTGAACGCGTCGTTCTCCGGGTTCTTGACCGACATGAAGTAGTTCCATGCGGCCAGATGGCCGACCAGCGGCTTGGTATCGATGCCGCGCAGTTCTTCCTCGCCGACCGAGAACGCCACCACCGGCACGTCCTTGGCCTTCAGGCCCGCGTTGCCCAGCTCCTTGTAGAACGGCACATTGGAGTCGCCGTTGATCGTCGAGATCACCGCGGTGCGGCCGCCCTGCGAGAACTTCTTGATGTTGGCGACGATGGTCTGGTAATCGCTGTGGCCGAACGGCGTGTAGACCTCCTCGATATCCTTGTCGGCCACGCCCTTGCTCTTCAGGAATGCGCGCAGGATCTTGTTGGTGGTGCGCGGATACACGTAGTCGGTGCCCAGCAGGAAGAAGCGCTTCGCGCCGCCGCCCTCCTTGCTCATCAGGTACTCGACCGCGGGAATGGCCTGCTGGTTCGGCGCCGCGCCGGTGTAGAAGACGTTCTTCGACATCTCCTCGCCCTCGTACTGCACCGGATAGAACAGCAGCGCGTTCAGTTCCTCGTAGACCGGCAGCACCGACTTGCGCGACACCGAGGTCCAGCAGCCGAAGGTCACCGCAACCTTGTCGTTGCTGATCAGCTGGCGCGCCTTCTCGGCGAACAGCGGCCAGTTCGACGCGGGATCGACGACTACCGGCACCAGCTTGCGGCCCAGCACGCCGCCGCTCTTGTTGATCTCGTCGATGGCCATCAGCGCGACGTCCTTCAGCGACGTCTCCGAGATCGCCATCGTGCCCGACAGCGAATGCAGCACGCCCACCTTGATCGGCTCTTTCGATTGCGCGATCGCCAGCGGGCTGGTACCGATCATCGCCGCGGCGGCCACCGCCGACAGCTTCAATATCTCACGTCGTTTCATTGCAGCTCCCTAGCTCGTATTGGTGTTCGAGGAAGAACGCACCCCGGCAGGGACTTCTGCAACTAGCGTGCCACCAAAAAAGAACGCGGCCTGTGGCCGCGTGGGTGACTGCATCGAGATGACGGCACCGTGGCGGTGCGCGCGTGCCTTGCATCACGATGGTGCGATGACGCAAAGCGGTGCGGCGCACCGCGCCGGGGCGTCAGGAATAGCGCCGGCTGATCGATTCGGCGACGCAGACCGGACGGTCGCTGCCCTCGCGCTCGATCGTGACCTCCCAGGTCGACTGCGCGCCGACCAGGTCCGGTGCATTGGGCGGCGGCGCGATGCGCTCGACCTTCAGCAGCTTGATGCGCGCGCGCAGCCGGCTGCCGACCGGCACCGGCGCGGTGAAGCGCACGCGGTTCAGGCCGTAGTTGACGCCGATCTTGACGCCCGGCATCTGCATCGCGCTCTGCATCAGCGCGGGCAGCAGCGACAGCGTCAGGAAGCCGTGCGCGACCGGCGCGCCGAACGGCGATTCGCGCCGCGCGCGTTCGGGATCGACGTGAATCCACTGATGGTCGCCGGTCGCCTCGGCGAACAGATTGACCTGGTGTTGCGTGATCTCGGTCCAGTCGCTGACCGCGACCTCCTGCCCCTGCAGGCCCTCGAGTTCTTCCAGCGAAGCGATGGTGCGCATCTTCTCTCCTTGTCCAATGTCAGGCCGGCCGGCGGCCATACATGCCCATGCCCTTGACGGTGCAGACCAGCTCGCCGCGCTGGTTGACCGCCTCCCACTGCGTGTGCACGACGCCGCGATCGGGCTTGGACTGCGACGGCCGCTTGTCCAGCACCGCGACAAACACCGTCAGCGTGTCGCCGGCATAGACCGGCTTGAGCCAGCGGATCTCGTCGACCCCAGGCGAGCCCATGCTGGCGGATTTCGATGTCATGTTGTCGACCAGCATGCGCATCATCACCGCGCAGGTCATCCAGCCGCTCGAGATCAGGCCGCCGTAGATGCTCTTCTTCGCCGCCTCCTTGTCGACGTGGAACGGCTGCGGATCGTATTGCGCGGCAAAGCTGACGATCTCGTCCTCGGTGATCAGCCGCGAGCCGAGCTCGCGCCGGCTGCCGACGACGAAGTCTTCGAAGTACATGGTGTCGGACATGGGGTCTCCGTGGTTGTCGGTATCGACAATGTATCGAGTGTGTTCTCCCTCTCCCCTCAGGGGGGAGGGTCGGGGAGAGGGGTGGTTTCAGTCGCCACGTACATAGCGACCGCCGCTGCCCTCTCCCCCGCCCCTCTCCCGCACGCGGGAGAGGGGAGAAACCCGGAATGCAAAAAGCCGCGCCGGACGTTCAGCCCGAGCGCGGCCTTGCTTGCCTCAGCGGCTGGCCATCATGCCGCCTGCTGGAATTCCGGCAGGCTGGCGAAGCGGCCAAGATGGTGGTCGACGTCGCCAAAGGTCGTGTTGATCAGCGTCAGCCGCTTGAACATGTGCGCGGCCGGCAGTTCGTCGGTCACGCCCATGCCGCCGTGGATCTGCACCGCTTCCTGGCCGACCGTGCGCGCCGCCTGTCCGACCCGCGCCTTGGCGGCGGACACGTAGCGGCGGCGCTCCTCGGGGCTCGCCTCGTCGAAGCGGGCCGCGGCCAGCAGCGTGATCGAGCGCGACTGCTCCGCATGGATGAACATCTCGACCATGCGGTGCTGCAGCGCCTGGAAGCGCGCGATCGGCACGCCGAACTGCTGGCGCGTCTTGGCGTACTCGATGGTGGCGGCGGTCAGCGTGTCCATCACGCCCACGGCCTCGGCGCACAGCAGCACCGCGGCGTAGTCGGCGACCTGCTCGAGCAGCGCCCAGCCCTGGCCCTCGGCGCCCAGCAGTTCGCCAGCGGCGTCCTGGAAAGTGATATCGGCCGCGTGCAGGTTGTCGATCGTGCGGTAGTCGCGGATGGTGACGCCCGGCGCCTTGGCATCGACCAGGAACAGCGAGATGCCGTCCTGGTCGGCGTTGCCGCCGCCGCTGCGCGCCGACACCACCAGCTTGTCGGCCTGGCCGCCGTGGATCGCCACGACCTTGGCGCCGTTCAGCTTGCCGCCCTTGGCCGTCACGCGCACGTCGTTCAGCGCGTAGCGCGCCTCGCGCTCGTTGAACGCGGTGGCCAGCTTGATCTCGCCGCCGGCAACCTGTTCGAGCACGGCGTCCTGGCCGCCGGCCTGCTTCAGCGCGTAGGCGGCGGTCACCGTCGCCAGGTACGGCTCGACCACCAGGCCGCGGCCCAGCTCCTGCATCACGACCATCATGTCGATGGCCGACCCGTTGAAGCCGCCCTGCGCCTCGGGCACCGGCAGCGCGGTCAGGCCGAGTTCGACCAGCGCGTTCCAGGCCGCCTCGCTGTAGCCGGTCTCGCTCTTGTAGGCCTTCTTGCGGGACTCGAAGTCGTAGCTCTTGTCGATGAAGCGGCGTACCGCGTCAGCCAGTTGCTTCTGCTCGTCGCTGAGATTGAAGTTCATGGTTCCTGTCTCCTCACAGCCCCAGGATCATCTGGCTGATGATGTTCTTCTGGATTTCGTTGGATCCGCCGTAGATCGAGGTCTTGCGGAAGTTGAAGTAGTACGCGGCCAGCGGCGCGGCATCGTCGTAGCCGGTCACCGCATGCTCGGTCTCGCACTCCAGGTAGTCGCGGTCGAACGGCTGCGCGTACGGGCCGACGGCTTCGACCATCAGCTCGGTCAGCATCTGCTGGATCTCGGTGCCCTTGATCTTCAGCAGCGAGGCCTCGGGGCCGGGGCCCTTGCCGGCGCTCTCGCTCGACACCACGCGCAGCACGGTGATTTCCAGTGCCATCAGCTCGATCTCCAGCGCGGCGACCTTGGCGCCGAACACCGGATCCTCCAGCAGCGGCTTGCCGTTCTTCTGCTGCTGGCGCGCGACGCGCTTCAGGAAGCCGAGCTCGCGCTTGGAATTGCCGACGCGGGCAATGCCGGTGCGCTCATGGCCGAGCAGGTACTTGGCGTAGGTCCAGCCCTTGTTCTCCTCGCCGACGCGGTTCTCGACCGGCACCTTGACGTTGTCGAAGAAGACCTCGTTCACCTCGTGGTCCTCGTCGAGCATGATGATCGGACGCACGGTGATGCCCGGCGTCTTCATGTCGATCAGCAGGAAGGAAATGCCCTCCTGCTTCTTGGCTTCGGGGTCGGTGCGGACCAGGCAGAAGATCATGTCGGCATGCTGGCCGAGCGTGGTCCAGGTCTTCTGGCCGTTGACGATGTAGTGCTTGCCGTCCGGGGTCAGTTCGGCGCGGGTCTTCAGCGAGGCCAGGTCCGAGCCCGAGCCCGGCTCCGAATAGCCCTGGCACCACCAGTCGGTGCAGTCCAGGATGCGCGGCAGGTAGTACGACTTCTGCTGCTCGTTGCCGTACTTCATGATCACCGGCGCGACCATCGCGACGCCGAAGGGCAGCACGCCGGGCGCGCCGACGCGGGCATTTTCCTCATCCCAGATATGGCGCTGGGTCGCGTTCCAGCCGGTACCGCCGTACTCGACCGGCCAGTGCGGCGCCGACCAGCCCTTGCCCGCCAGGATCTTGTGCCAGCGCACCAGATCGTCGCGGTTGGGCCGGCGGTGATTCAGAATCTTGGCGCGAATGTCCGCCGGCAGGTTGGCTTCCAGCCAGCTGCGCACTTCCTCGCGGAAGGCGTTGTCGGCCGCCGTGTAGTTGAGATCCATGCCCGTCTCCAGTGATGCCGGCTGCGGCCGGCAAATTGTTCTGGCCAACGCACCCTCGCACCGGCGCGAAGGCGGGCACGGGACGCGATTCAGTGAGCCGTCTGCTTCAGCGCATCCGGCACCACGAGCGGAAACGTTTCGATGCCCTCTTCGGCGAGCGCCTGCACTTCCTCCGGCGACGCCGTCCCGCGGATGCCGCGTTCCGGTGCCTCGTCGTAATGCATGCGCCTGGCCTCCTCGGCAAAGCGCGGCCCCACGTCCTCGGTCTGCGCCAGCACCTGCCTGACCGCCTGCAGATACAGCGATTGCAGAGCCTGCGCCGCCTGCGGGACCGCCTGTGCCTGCCGCGCCGGCGCCTGAGCAGCCGGCTGGCGCTCGGCCGCGCCGGACAGATTCAGGCGCGGGGCGCTCGGCAGCCGCGTCACCGCGTGGTCGCCGCAGACAGGACACTGAACGAGATCGCGCGAAATCTGCGACTGCGCATCGTCCTCCGAAGCAAACCAGCCTTCGAACCGATGGTCATGCGCGCAGCGCAGGTCGAGCACCTTCATGATGTTTCCAGCCCGTCAAAGCAAATATTAGCCGTGAATCGCAAATTTGTGAACGGTCGTTCTAATTTTTTCCTGACCGCGGCCAGCCTGGGGCTGGCGTCTGGGGAAGATGGTAGCGTCTCGGCGAATTTAAAGGTGGGTTGCCCTCTCCCCGGCCCTTTCCCCGGCCCTTTCCCCGGCCCTCCCCCGCAAGCGGGAGAGGGAGAACACCCTTGGCACACCGCCACCAGGCGGTTCGCTCCCCGCTCCCGCTTGCGGGAGAGGGCCTGGGGGAGAGGGCAGCAGCGCTCGCACAACCAGCGGGCCGGGATCAACCCGGCACCGTCTGCTCCCCCGGCTGCCAAGTCCCCGACAGCACCTTTTCCAGCCAGAACGCCCCGATGATGGTCTTGACGTCGGTGATGCGGCCCTGGCGGACCCAGTCGATCACCTGCCCCGCCGGCACGATCAGCGTTTCCAGGAATTCGCCGTCGTCGAGCGCCGCCTCGCCGGCGGTCAGGTCGCGCGCCAGGAACAGGTCGATGAACTCGGTCGAGTACGAGATCACCGGGTGGATGCGGGTCAGATAGTCCCAGCGCGCGGCGCTGTAGCCGGTCTCCTCGCGCAGTTCGCGCTCGCCGCAGCGCTGCGCCCCTTCCTGCGGATCGAGCTTGCCGGCCGGGAATTCCAGCATGACCTCGCGCACCGCATAGCGGAACTGGCGCTCCACCAGCACGGTGCCGTCGTCGAACAGCGGGATCATCATCACCGCGCCCGGATGCTCGACATACTCGCGGCCGGCCTGCTTGCCGTCGGGCAGCCGCACGATGTCCTGCTTCAGCGTCAGAAACTTGCCCCGGTGCAGCGTCGCGGACGCCAGGGGGACTTCCTTCAGATGGTCGTCGCCGCCGGCGTCGAGCGCTTCGGGCGAGACCAGGGAGGCGGCGTTGGCGCCTTGGGATCGGGATGACGACATGAACCCTCCGGGATGGCGAGGCCGCCGAAGGTCATGCCGGATTCGGCGTCAGCTCGCGCGATGTTTGACCAGGTACTGCCAGGTGTAGCCGGGGAAGGCGAACACCAGCATCAGGCAGGCGGTGATCGCGTAGAACTGCCAGCCCTGGGCGAAGCGGTTGCCCAGGCCGGCCTCAACCGCGAAGCCTACCGCGCCGACCAGCAGATAGTAGACGATCAGCTCGGCGAGCCGCATCCAGAACGGCTTGCGCGGCTTGCCGAGCGGAATGACCGCGAACAGGCGCTGGTTGACGAACGGCAGATTGGCACAGGCCAATGCCAGCAGGATGACAAACCAGCCGCCCGCGGATGCGCTCATTGTGGTGTGCGTGGTGCGCGTGTCGGCCGGGCGCTCAGGCGCCCAGCGTGGTGCGCACGACCTGGTAGCACAGGTTCATCAGCGCGGCCGGGAAGATGCCCAGCACGACGATGACCAGGCCGTTCAGGCTCAGCAGCGAACGCAGGCCGCCCGAGGCCTCCAGCGTTTCCTCGCCGGCCGGCACGTCGAAGTACATCAGCTTGACGATGCGCAGGTAGTAGAACGCGCCGATCAGCGAGAACAGCACCGCCACCACGGCCAGCCACGACATGCCCGCCGCGACCACCGCCTCGAGCACCGCCAGCTTGGCGTAGAAGCCCACCGTCGGCGGGATGCCGGCCAGCGAGAACATCATCACCAGCATCAGCAGCGCGAACCACGGGTTCTTGCGCGACATGCCCTTCAGGTCTTCCAGCGTCTCGGCCTCGAAGCCCTTGTTGGTGCGCAGCAGGATGATGCCGAAGGTGCCCAGCGTGGTCAGCACATAGGTGACCGCGTAGAACATCGCCGAGCCGTAGGCGCTGGCGGCGCCGTCGGTCTGGCCGCCGGCCACGCCCGACAGCATGCCCAGCAGCAGGAAGCCCATGTGCGAGATCGTCGAATACGCCAGCATCCGCTTCAGGTTGCTCTGCACGATCGCGGTCAGGTTGCCGATCGCCAGCGACACCACCGCCAGCACCGACAGCATCAGCTGCCAGTCCACCGCCAGCGGCAGCAGGCCCTCGACCAGGATGCGCAGCGTCATCGCGAACGCGGCCAGCTTCGGCGCACCGGCGATCAGCAGCGTCACCGCGGTCGGCGAGCCCTGGTAGATGTCCGGAATCCACATGTGGAACGGTGCGGCACCCAGCTTGAAGGCCAGGCCGGCGACCAGGAACACCACGCCGAAGGCCAGCATCGTCGTGTTGACGCGGCCGGACTCGACCACGCGGAACACCTCGCCCAGGTTCAGCGAACCGGTGGCGCCGTACATCATCGACATGCCGTACAGCAGGAAGCCCGAAGCCAGCGCGCCCAGCACGAAGTACTTCATCGCCGATTCGGAGGTCACGCGCGAATCGCGGCGCAGCGCGACCAGCGCGTACGACGACAGCGACAGCAGTTCCACGCCGAGATACAGCGTCAGGAAGTTGTTGCCGGTGATCATCACGATCTGGCCGCCCAGCGTGAACAGCGCCAGCATGTAGAACTCGCCGGCGTACAGGTCACGGTCGCCGAGGTAGCGGCGGGTGTAGACCAGCGTCACGAACAGCGCCAGCGCCGAGAACGAGGCCAGCACGTTGGCCATCGGGTCGATCACGGCCAGGTTCGAGAACGCGTAGTGGGTCTCGCCGTTGGCGGCGTTCAGGCCGAACCAGACGGTCAGCACCAGCGTGATCAGCAGCGACAGCGGATAGGCGACGCTCGGCCGGTTCTTGCCGCGCGCAAGGTCGATCCAGTTGACCGCCGCGATGGCGATCGCCAGGAAGATGATCGGGGCGACAGCGGCCCAATTCGTGGTCGATTCCATGATTCGTTCTCTCCCTGCTTACAGCTTGGACTGCGCCACGTGCGACAGCAGGTTGACCACCGATGCGTGCATCACATCGGTAAAGGGTTTCGGATGCAGGCCCATGTACAGCGTCATCGCGGCCAGCAGGCCCAGCATGACGAACTCGCGCTTGTTCAGGTCGACCAGCTCGGCGACGTGCTGGTGCTTGATATCGCCGAACACCACGCGCTTGACCATCCACAGCGAATAGGCCGCGCCCAGGATCAGCGAGGTAGCGGCCGCCAGGCCGATCCAGAAGTTGTACTGGACGCCGCCCAGGATCACCATCCACTCGCCGACGAAGCCCGAGGTGGCCGGCAGGCCGCTGTTGGCCATCGCGAAGAACACCGCGAACGCCGCGAACTTCGGCATCGTGTTGACCACGCCGCCGTAGTCGGCGATCTGGCGCGAGTGCACGCGGTCATAGAGCACGCCGATGCAAAGGAACATCGCGCCCGAGATGAAGCCGTGCGAAATCATCTGCACGATGCCGCCCTCGATGCCGATCTCGCTGAAGATGAAGAAGCCCAGCGTGACGAAGCCCATGTGCGCGATCGACGAGTACGCGACCAGCTTCTTCATGTCGGCCTGCACCATCGCCACCAGGCCGATGTAGATCACCGCCACCAGCGAGATCGCGATGATGAACGCGGCCAGGCTGTGGCTGGCGTCCGGCGCGATCGGCAGCGAGAAGCGCAGGAAGCCGTAGGCGCCCAGCTTCAGCATGATCGCGGCCAGCACCACCGAGCCGCCGGTCGGCGCCTCGACGTGGGCGTCGGGCAGCCAGGTATGGACCGGCCACATCGGCACCTTGACCGCGAAGGCCAGGAAGAACGCCAGGAACAGCAGCACCTGCTCGTTCATCGACAGCTTGGCCTGATGCCATTGCAGGATCTCGAAGCTGCCGGTCTTGTTGTACAGGTACAGCAGCGCGACCAGCGTCAGCAGCGAGCCGAGCAGCGTGTACAGGAAGAACTTGAAGGCCGCATAGACCCGGTTCGGACCGCCCCAGACGCCGATGATGATGTACATCGGGATCAGCGTGGCCTCGAAGAACACGTAGAACAGCATGCCGTCGAGCGAGGCGAACACGCCGACCATGATGCCCGACAGGATCAGGAACGAGGCCATGTAGGCCGCCACGCGCTCGGTGATGACCTCCCAGCCGGCGATCACGACGATCACCGTGATGAAGGCGGTCAGCACGACGAACCACATCGAGATGCCGTCGACGCCGAGGTGGTAGTGGATGTTGAAGCGCTCGATCCACGAGTACTTCTCGACGAACTGCATCTGCGCGGTGCCGCGGTCGAAGTTCAGGATCAGCGGCAGCGTGACCAGGAAGCTGACGATCGAGCCGAACAGCGCGGTCCAGCGGACGAAGCCCGGGCTGCGATCCGAGCCGAAAGCCAGCACCAGCAAGCCGAAAAAGATAGGCAGCCAGATAGCGAAAGAGAGAACCATTTTCGTTGTATTCCTTACTTGGCGCCCACCGCGCTAGCCGAGCCGAAGATCGTGATCGACAGCAGCACCAGCATGCCCAGGATCATCGCGAATGCGTAGTGATAGATATAGCCGGACTGCACGTAGCGGCTGATCGAGGCGACCCAGCCGACCACACGCGCGGCGCCGTTGACCAGCAGGCCGTCGATCAGGCCCTGGTCGCCGCCCTTCCACAGGCCCGTGCCGATCAGGCGCGCGCCGCGGGCGAACACCGCTTCGTTGATGGCGTCCATGTAGTACTTGTTGTCGAGCAACTTGTACACGCCGCTGAAGCGCTGCTGGATCGCGGCCGGGATGTCGGGGCGCTTCATGTAGAAGAACCACGACAGCACCACGCCGGCCAGCGCGAGCCACAGCACCGGGGTCTGCAGCGAGTGGATGCCCATCGCGACCCAGCCGTGGAACATCCCGGCGAGCTCGCGCATCGCGTGATGGTTTTCGCCGACGAAGATCACGTCCTGGAAGGCCACGCCGTTCTTGAAGAAGTCGCCGAACAGCATCGGCTCGATCGCGATCGCCCCGATCACCACCGACGGGATCGCCAGCAGCACCAGCGGCAGCGTCACGACCCATGGCGACTCGTGCGGCTTCTCGCCCGGCGCCAGGCCATGGTGATGGTCGTCGCCATGCGCCTCTTCCTCTTCCTCGGCGTGGTCGTGGTGCAGGTGCGGCTTGCCGAAGCGCTCCTCGCCGTGGAACACCAGGAAGTACATGCGGAACGAATAGAACGCGGTGACGAACACACCGGCCATCACGGCAAAGTAGGCGAAGCCCGAACCGGCGATGTGCGACTCGGCCACGGCCTCGATGATCGAGTCCTTCGAGTAGAAGCCCGAGAAGAACGGCGTACCGATCAGCGCCAGCGAACCGACCAGCGAGGTGATCCAGGTGATCGGCATGTACTTGCGCAGGCCGCCCATGTTGCGGATGTCCTGGTCATGGTGCATGCCGATGATCACCGAGCCCGCGGCCAGGAACAGCAGCGCCTTGAAGAACGCGTGGGTCATCAGGTGGAACACCGCGACCTGGTAGGCCGAGGCGCCCAGCGCGACCGTCATGTAGCCCAGCTGCGACAGCGTCGAGTATGCGACCACGCGCTTGATGTCGTTCTGGATGATGCCGAGGAAACCCATGAACAGCGCGGTGATGGCGCCGATCACCAGCACGAAGGACAGCGCGGCGTCGGACAGCTCGAACAGCGGCGACATGCGGCTGACCATGAAGATGCCGGCGGTCACCATGGTGGCCGCGTGGATCAGCGCCGAGATCGGGGTCGGGCCTTCCATCGAATCGGGCAGCCACACGTGCAGCGGGAACTGCGCCGACTTGCCCATCGCGCCGATGAACAGGCAGATGCACGCCACCGTCAGCATCATCCAGTCGGTGCCCGGGAAGGTCACGGTCGCCAGCTGGTCGCGCGCGGCGAATACCTCGGTGTAGTTCAGGCTGCCGCTGTAGGCCAGCAGCAGGCCGATGCCCAGGATGAAGCCGAAGTCGCCGACGCGGTTGACCAGGAAGGCCTTCAGGTTGGCGAAGATCGCGGTCGGACGGGTGTACCAGAAGCCGATCAGCAGATACGAGACGAGGCCCACCGCTTCCCAGCCGAAGAACAGCTGCAGGAAGTTGTTGCTCATCACCAGCATCAGCATCGAGAAGGTGAACAGCGAGATATAGGCGAAGAAACGGTTGTAGCCGGGGTCGCCCTGCATGTAGCCGACGGTGTAGATATGCACCATCAGCGAGACGAAGGTCACCACCACCATCATCATCGCGGTCAGCGAGTCGACCAGGAAGCCGACCTCCATCTTGAGCTCGTGGCCGGCGAACGGCAGCACCATCCACTCATAGACCGTGGCGTTGAAGCTGGCCCCATCCACCATCACGTCGCGCAGCACGAGCAGCGACAGCAGGCAGGCGATCGCCACACCGAGAATGGTCACGGTGTGGGCGATGGCGCGGCCGGCGCGCGTCTGCGACGAGAACGATCCGAAGAACTTGGTGCCGAACAATCCCGCGATAGCCGCGCCGGCGAGCGGCGCCAGCGGAATCGCGAGCAGCAGGTTGGGGTTGAGCGTGGTTGCCATAGGACGCTTGTTGGTGTGCGGTCGGGTGCGGTCGGTTGGGTGACGTGTTTCGACAGGATCGGCTCGCAGGCATCAGCCCTTGAGCGCGTCCAGGTCGTCGACGTTGATCGTGTCCAGGTTACGGAACAGCACGACCAGGATTGCCAGACCGATCGCCGACTCGGCGGCGGCCACCGTCAGGATGAAGAAAACGAAGACTTGTCCGGCCAGATCGCCCAGATAGTGCGAAAAGGCGACGAAGTTCATATTGACCGCCAGCAGCATCAGCTCGATCGCCATCAGCAGCACGATCACGTTCTTGCGGTTCAGGAAGATGCCGACGATGCTGATCGCAAACAGGATCGCACCGAGCACCAGGAAATGGGCGAGAGAGAGCACGTCGTTCCCCGATCTTCAGTTCTTGTTGGCGGCGTCGGCTTGCTCGCCGGCGGCTTGCGCGGTCTGTGCCGGCATCGAAACCAGCCGCACGCGGTCGGCGCGGCGGGTGCGCAGCTGTTCGGACACGTCCTGCGCCTTGGTGTCCTTGCGGCGGCGCAGCGTCAGCGCGACCGCGGCGATGATGGCCACCAGCAGGATGATGCCGGCCACCTCGAAGGCGTAGATGTAGTCGGTGTAGATCACCTGGCCGAGCGCGCCGGTATTCGAGTAGTCGCTCCCCTGCGGCATCGGCTTGAGCGGCTGCGTGGTGCCGACGAAGTTGCGCACCAGCACGATCGCCATCTCGGCGATGATCAGCGCGCCGACCACCGAGGCCAGCGGCACATAGGTCCAGAAGTCGCGGCGCAGGTGCTCGATATCGATATCGATCATCATCACGACGAACAGGAACAGCACCATCACGGCGCCGACGTAGACCAGCACCAGCAGGATGGCGAGGAATTCGGCCTGCAGCAGCATCCACAGCGCGGCCGCCGTGAAGAACGACAGCACGAGGTACAGCGCCGAGTGCACCGGGTTCCTTGCGGTGATGACTTTCAGTGCGGAGAGCACCAGCACCACTGCGAAGACGTAGAAGATGGTGGTCGTGAATTCCATGGTTCTCGTCGTGCCGCACGGCACAGCCCACCCCCGGTGGCCTGCCCCTGCGGCATCCTTCTAGTTGCCCCTCGCGGGGCACGATTCAATGTGTAGCCTTGCGGCCCGGTTCGCCCGGATTCGCGCCGTTCGCACCGATTCGCGCGAACGGCCGGCGATCAGCGGTACTTCGCGTCCGCCGCCTTGGCCGCCGCGATCTGCGGCTCGTAGCGGTCGCCCACCGCGAGCAGCATGTCCTTGGTGAAATACAGGTCGCCGCGCTTCTCGCCGTGGTACTCGAGAATCTGGGTTTCGACGATCGCGTCGACCGGGCAGGCTTCCTCGCAGAAGCCGCAGAAAATGCATTTGGTCAGATCGATGTCGTAGCGCGTGGTACGGCGGGTGCCGTCGGCGCGCACGTCCGACTCGATCGTGATGGCCAGCGCCGGGCAGACCGCTTCGCACAGCTTGCAGGCGATGCAGCGCTCCTCGCCGTTCGGATAGCGGCGCAGCGCGTGCAGGCCGCGGAAGCGCGGCGACACCGGCGTCTTCTCCTCGGGGAACTGCACCGTGATCTTGCGGGCGAAGAGATAGCGGCCGGTCAAGGCCATGCCCTTGAAGAGTTCCTTCAGGAGCAGGCTGTTGAAGAAGTCCTTGATGGCGAGCAGCATGACGATTGCTTCCTAGTAATTCCACCGGGCGCGGCGCGTGCGCCGCAGCCCGGCTTGGTCCGTCCCGGCCAGCTTCGTGGCCGGGATCGGCGGCGATTTCAGTGCCAGATATTCCAGGGCGACTTCATCCAGATCGCCACGATGATCAGCCATGCGACGGTCAGCGGAATGAAGACCTTCCAGCCCAGGCGCATGATCTGGTCGTAGCGGTAGCGCGGGAACGAAGCGCGGATCCAGATGAACACCGACAGCAGCAGGAACACCTTGATCAGCAGCCAGAAGAAGCCCGGGATCGCGTTGGTCACGACGCTGTCGACCGGGGGCGCCCAGCCGCCGAGGAACATCAGCGCGGTCATCGTCGAGATGATGATCATGTTGATGTATTCGGCCAGGAAGAACAGCGCGAAGCCCATGCCGGAGTACTCGATCATGTGGCCGGCCACGATTTCCGATTCGCCTTCCACCACGTCGAACGGGTGGCGGTTGGTTTCGGCCACGCCCGAGATGAAGTAGACGCCGAACATCGGCAGCAGCGGCAGCCAGTTCCACGACAGGATGTTCAGGCCCATGTTGGCGAAGTAGCCGGTGTTCTGGCCGTTGACGATCGCCGACAGGTTCAGGCTGCCCGACACCATCAGCACGGTGACCAGCGCGAAGCCCATCGCGATTTCGTACGACACCATCTGCGCCGCGGCGCGCATCGCACCGATGAACGCGTACTTCGAGTTCGAGGCCCAGCCGGCCAGGATCACGCCGTAGACGCCGACCGAACTGATCGCCATCACATACAGCAGGCCGGCATTGACGTCGGCCATCACCACCTCGGCCTGGAACGGGATCACCGCCCAGATCGCCACGGCCGGCATCAGCACCATCAGCGGCGCGATCAGGTACAGGCCCTTGCTGACCTGCGAGGGCGTCATCACTTCCTTGAGCAGCAGCTTCAGCACGTCGGCGATCGGCTGCAGCAGGCCCAGCGGGCCGACCCGGTTCGGGCCGATCCGCACGTGCATCCAGCCGATCAGCTTGCGCTCCCACAGGATCAGGTAGGCCACGCACAGCAGCAGCGGCACCACGATGACCACGGCGCGAATCAGGATCCACAGCGGCGTCCATGCGCCACCGAAGACGGCCTGTCCCTGCGAGGTAATCCAATCGATCATCTTTCTCTCTCGCCTGTCGTATTCGCTTCTTTAAGCCGCGGCCACCGGGGCCAGTTCCACCGCCTTTTCCACCAGCACGGTGCCGAACATCGGCCCGAGGCCGACGGCGGCCGGCGTGGCCGCCGACACGCGCACCGTATTGGCGGGCAGACCTTCTTCCAGCACGGCCGGCAGCACCACGCTGCCCTGCCCTTGCGTGACGCGCACCGGATCGCCGGCGGCCACGCCCAGCGCGGCGAACAGGTCGGCCGACAGGCCCACCTGCATCGCGCGGCGCGCAGCCGCGCTCAGCTGCAGCGAATCGGCACGGCGCACGATCGCGTCCGAGTGGTAGATCGGCACGTCGGCGACGCGCTCGATCGCCGGCACGGCGCCATCGGCCGACGGCGCGGCGACCTGGATCGCGGCGGACGTGCGGTTGTTCAGGCGCGGAGCGATCGCGTCGGCCAGCGCTTCGTCGCGGACCGACTCGGCGGTCTCGTAGTCGAAGCCCGGCACCTCCAGCAGGTTGCCCAGCACGCGCAGCACCTTCCAGCCCGGACGGGTCTCGCCCAGCGGGCGGACCACGCCGTTGAAGCTCTGCGGCACGCCTTCGCAGTTGACGAAGGTGCCCGAGGTCTCGCTGAACGGCGCGATCGGCAGGATCACGTCGGCGTATTGCAGCGCGGCCTCCGAGCGGAACGGCGACAGCACGATCACGGTACCGGCCTGGCCCAGCGCGGCCAGCGCGCGTTGCGGATCGGCACTGTCGAACTCGGGTTCCGCGTTCAGCACCACGTAAGCCTTGCGCGGCGTCTCCAGCATGGCGCGGGCATCGGCCCCACCCTGGCGCGGCAGCGCGCCGACCAGATGCGCGCCGACGGTGTTGGCGGCTTCCGTCAGGAAGCCCAGCGTGGCGCCGGTGCTGTCGGCGATCCACTGCGCCAGCGCGTGCAGCGCGGCGAATTGCGGATGGCGGACGGCCTCGTTGCCGAGGAAGACGGCACGGCGCTCGCCCGACAGCAGGGCCTGCGCGG
>NZ_AMPR02000056.1:0-11476 GCF_000307735.3 Cupriavidus sp. HPC(L)
GGCTCGGCCGCGGCGCGGTGCCCGGCATGAGCCTGGCCGACAATACGCTGCTGTCGCACCAGGACCCGCCCTATGTGCGGCGCGGGCTGGTGTCGCCGAAGGCGGCGGCCGGGCTCGCGGCCGCGATCATCCAGCGCTTTCGCGTCAAGGCCGGCGGTCCCGACGCACTGGCGCGCAGCCTGTCCGGCGGCAACCTGCAGAAGTTCATCGTCGGCCGCGAGATCGAGAGCGGCCCCGGCGTGCTGATCGTCGCGCAGCCGACCTGGGGCGTCGACGTCGGCGCCGCCGCGCAGATCCACAACGAGCTGCTGGCGCTGAAGGCGACCGGCTGCGCGATCCTGGTCGTATCGGAGGAGCTCGACGAGCTGTTCGCGATCTGCGACCGGCTGCACGTGATCGCCAAGGGGCGGCTGTCGCCGTCGATCCCGGTCGAGGATGCCACGCGAGAACAGATCGGCCTGTGGATGAGCGGGCTGTGGCAAGGCGGACCCGGCGGCCAGGACGAAGGCCGGCATGACGTCGCGGAGGCGCGCGCCCATGGCTAAATCGCTCGGCTTCGCCTTCCCCGTTTCGCTGGCCCCGCGCGGCCTGCCGTCGCGCCCGATGGCCTATGCCTCGCCGGTGATCGCGCTGGCGCTGACGCTGGCCTTCGGCGCGCTGCTGTTCGTGCTGCTCGGCAAGGACCCGATGGCCGCGCTGAAGGTCTTCCTGGTCGATCCGGTCAAGGACAAGCGCGCGCTCGGCGAGGTGCTGCTCAAGACCGTGCCGCTGGTGCTGTGCGCGCTGGGGCTGTCGGTCTGCTACCGGGCCAACGTCTGGAACATCGGCGCCGAGGGCCAGCTGATCCTCGGCGGCATCTTCGCCGCGGCGACGGTGCTGTGGTTCGACGTGCCCGGCCATGCGGTCAGCGGCGTCGCGGTGCTGGTGCTCGCTTCGCTCGCCGGCATCGCCGGCGGCATGCTGTGGGCCGGCATCACGGCGCTGCTGCGCGACCGCTTCAACGCCAACGAGATCCTGGTCTCGCTGATGCTGACGTACATCGCGCAGCAGCTGATCCTCTACGTGGTCAACGGGCCGCTGAAGGATCCGCAGGGCATGAATTTCCCGCAGTCCAGGGTGTTCTCGTCGGAGTTCCTGCTGCCCAACCTGATGTCCGGCTCGCGGCTGCACGCGGGCTTCGCCGTGATGCTGGTGCTGGTGGCGGTGATGACGGTGTTCCTGTTCCGCAGCTTCGCCGGCTACCGGCTGCAGGTCGGCGGCACCGCGCCGTCGGCCGCGCGCTACGCAGGCTTCTCGGCGCGCGCCTCGCTGTGGATGGCGCTGCTGATCTCCGGCGGCTTCGCCGGGCTCGCGGGCGCGTTCGAAGTGGTGGGACCGATCGGCCAGCTGCTGCCGTCGATCTCGCCGGGCTACGGCTTTACCGCGATCATCGTCGCCTTCGTCGGCCGGCTGCATCCGGTCGGCGCGGTGTTCGGCGGCATCGTGATGTCGCTGTTCTATATCGGCGGCGAGATGGCGCAATCGCGCCTGGGCCTGCCGTCGGCCATCGGCTGGGTGTTCCAGGGGATGCTGCTGTTCTTCCTGCTCGCCTGCGACAGCCTGATCGACCACCGCCTGCGCTGGCGCGCGGCGGCCGCCCGCTGATCCGGCGGCTCTACCGATATCCGCTCATGGAACAATTCGCTCCCCTTGTCGCCACCGCGATCAATGCCGGCACGCCCCTGCTGCTTGCCGCGCTCGGCCTCTTGATCAACGAACGCGCCGGCGTGCTGAACCTCGGCGCCGAAGGCATGATGCTGGTCGCCGCGGTGTTCGGCTTCATGGTCGGCTACCAGACCCAGTCGCCGCTGCTCGGCTTCGTCGCCGGCGCGCTGGCCGGCATGGCGATGGCCACACTGTTCGCGTGGCTGGCGCTGGTGCTGGCCACCAACCAGGTCGCCACGGGCCTCGCGCTGTCGATCTTCGGCACCGGCCTGTCGGCCTTCATGGGCCAGCGCTTCGTCGGCCATGCAATGCCCGCGCAGGGCAGCAAGGTGCCGGTGCTGGGCGACCTGCCCTTCGTCGGTCCGGCCTTCTTCCAGCATCACTGGATGGTCTATGCCAGCGTGCTGCTGTGCCTGGCCATCATGTGGTTCCTGTTCCGCACCCGCGCCGGGCTGACGCTGCGCGCGATCGGCGAATCGCCCGAGTCGGCGCACGCGCTCGGCTATCCGGTGCGCTGGATCCGCTTCGCCGCGCTGCTGTTCGGCGGCGGCTGCTGCGGTCTGGCCGGCGCCTATCTGTCGCTGGTCTATACGCCGATGTGGGTCGAGAACCTGGTCGCCGGGCGCGGCTGGATCGCGCTGGCGCTGACCACCTTCGCCACCTGGCGGCCCGGCCGCGTGCTGGTCGGCGCCTGGCTGTTCGGCGGCGTGACGATCCTGCAGTTCTACCTGCAGGGCATCGGCGTGTCCGCGCCGTCGCAGATCCTGTCGATGCTGCCGTACGCGGCCACCATCGTCGTGCTGGCGCTGATCTCGCGCAATCCGGCGTGGATCCGCCTCAATATGCCGGCGTCGCTGGGACGGCCATTCCGCCCCGGCAACGCCTGACCCATTTCCCGCAAGCGTTTTCCAGCAAGAGCCAACGCGCGTGTCCATTCGCGCATTCAACACAAGGAGAAATCGATGATCGTCACGCGCAGGAAGTCCCTCGCGACGCTGGCCGCCACCACGCTGCTGGCGGTCGCCACGCTGGCCGGCTGCGGCAAGAAGGAGGCCGAGCAGCCCGCACCGGGCGCGGCTTCCGCACCGGCCGCCGGCCAGGCGGGCGAGCCGCTGAAGGTCGCCTTCGTCTATATCGGACCGGTCGGCGACGCCGGCTGGACCTATGCGCACGACCGCGGCCGCAAGGCGGTCGAGGAGAAATTCGGCGACAAGGTCAAGACCACCTATGTCGAGAACATCCCCGAATCGGCCGCCGATGCCGAGCGCGTGTTCCGCGACCTGGCCAGCCAGGGCAACAAGCTGATCTTCGGCACCACCTTCGGCTACATGGAATCGATGCTGAAGGTCGCCAAGGAATTTCCGGACGTCCGCTTCGAGCATGCGACCGGCTTCAAGACCGCGGAGAACGTGGCCCAGTACGACGTGCGCACGTATGAGGGCGCGTACCTGGCCGGCGTGGTCGCGGGCAAGATGAGCAAGACCGGCAAGATGGGCGTGGTCGCGTCGGTGCCGATTCCCGAGGTGATCCGCAACATCGACTCGTTCGCGCTCGGCGCGCGCAGCGTCAATCCGAACGCGACCGTCAAGGTGGTCTGGGTCAACAAGTGGTTCGATCCGGGCAAGGAGCGCGAGGCCGCGACCACGCTGATCGGCCAGGGCGTCGACATGCTGATGCAGAACACCGACTCCGCCGCCGTGGTGCAGACCGCGCAGGAAAAGGGCGTGCACGCATTCGGCTGGGACAGCGACATGAGCAAGTTCGGTCCGAAGGCCCATCTGGCGGCGTCGGTGATCTCGTGGGGCGTCTACTACAACAAGGTGGTCGGCGACGTGCTCAGCGGCACCTGGACCAACGGCACCACCTGGTGGGGCCTGAAGGAGAACATGATCGACCTGACCGGCTTCAACGCCGATGTGCCGGAGGACGTCAAGGCGCTGGTCGCCGAGCGCCGCCGCGGCATCATCGAGGGCAGCGCGCCGATCTGGAAGGGCCCGATCAAGGACAACACCGGCAAGGAACAGCTCGCCGAAGGCCAGGTGGCCGACGACAAGTTCCTGCACGGCATCAAGTTCTATGTCGAGGGTGTGGAGGGGCAGATTCCGGGTTGATCGGGACCCTCTGCTGCCGACGTCTGACCTCTGCCGCTTGTTTGCTCCCTCTCCCGCAAGCGGGAGAGGGGAGCAAACCCGCCCTTCCGCAAACCCTCCCTTCCGCAGACCCTCCCCTCCTGCTTTAAGTCTTTCGCCACATCCGCCCTCGGGAACTTGAACCGCGGCGAACCGGCCCAAGCTATCCTGTTGTCGTGCCGCGCATTTCGAGCCGCGGGTGCACAGTGTGAAGGAGGCCTCTCATGTGGAAACGATTCTCGGCGCTTTGGACGCTCGCGCGGCGCGATGGGCGCCTGCTCTGGCATGCGCTGCGGCATCCGGACGCGCCCGGCTGGCTCAAGCCGGCGGTGATCGGCGTGGTGCTGTACGCGCTATCGCCGATCGACCTGATCCCGGACGTGGTGGCGGGACTGGGCATCGTCGATGACCTGGTGTTGATCCCGCTGGCCGTACACCTGATCCTGAAGCGCCTGCCGCCGCACATCCTGCGGCAAGCGCAGATGCGCACGCAGTCGACCACGGTCAGGCCGCACTGACCTCGAAGGAAAAAAACAAAGGGCGCCACTGAACTGGCGCCCTTTTTCGTTGCAACTTGCGACGAGCTTACGGAATCAGCACGGTCGAGCCGGTGGTCTTGCGCGCCTCCAGCTCGCGATGCGCCTGCGCGACCTCGGACAGCGGATAGCGCTGGCGGATCTCGATCCTGACCTTGCCGCTGCGCACGATGTCGAACAGCTCGGCCGCCATCGGCTCGAGCAGCTCGCGCTGCGTCACATAGGTCATGATGGTCGGCCGCGTCAGCTTCAGCGAGCCCTTGGCGCCCAGCACCGAGATATCGACCGGGGGCACCGGGCCGGAAGCATTGCCGAAGCTGACCATGGTGCCGCGCGGCGCCAGGCAGTCCAGCGAATCGTTGAAGGTGTCCTTGCCGATCGAGTCGTAGACCACGGCCACGCCCTTGCCGCCCGTGATCTCCTTGACGCGGTCCAGGAACGACTCGCGCGTATAGACGACGGTATGGTCGCAACCATGCGCGCGCGCCAGCGCGGCCTTGTCGTCGTTGCCGACGGTGCCGATCACGGTGGCGCCCAGCGCCTTCAGCCATTGCGACGCGATCAGGCCGATGCCGCCGGCGGCGGCGTGCAGCAGCACGGTGTCGCCCGGCTGCACGCGGTAGGTGTCGCGCACCAGGTACTGGACGGTCATGCCCTGCAGCATCATCGCGGCGGCCTGCTCGAACGAGATATCGTCCGGCAGCTTGACGACGATATCGGCCGGCATCACGCGGACCTGCGCATAGGCGCCGGTGGGACGCCCGGCATAGGCGACGCGATCGCCCTCGCGCAGATGCGTGACGCCCGGCCCGACCGCCTCGACCACGCCGGCGCCTTCCATGCCGATCCCGCCGGGCAGCGGCTGCTTGTAGAGCCCGGTACGGAAATAGACGTCGATGTAGTTCAGGCCGACCGCCTCCTGCCGGATGCGGATCTCGCCCGGGCCGGGCTCGCCGACCTCGGCGTCGACCCACTGCATCACTTCAGGACCGCCGTTCTCGAAGATGCGGATGGCTTTGCTCATGGTTCGGTTCTCCTTGGGGATGATCGGATGGAAGCGCCGCGGCGATGCCGCACCGGCTCAGGCCGCCGGCGCCTCGGCGCGCCGCCGCATCTCGGCGATCAGCATGTCGGCGGTCGCCACATTGGTCGCGCACGGCACGTCGTGCACGTCGCAAGCGCGCACCAGCGCGTTGATATCGGGCTCGTGCGGCTGCGGCGTCATCGGGTCGCGCAGGAAGATCACCGCGGCAACCCGGCCCTCGGCCAGTTGCGCGCCGATCTGCAGGTCGCCGCCCCACGGGCCCGACAGCATGCGCGTGACGGACAGCCCGACCTCGTCGATCAGCCGGCCGCCGGTGGTGCCGGTGGCCAGCAGCTCGCAATGCACGAGGAAGTCGCGGTGACGGCGGGCGAAGGCGACGATATCGTCCTTCTTGCGGTCGTGCGCGATCAGCGCGATGCGCGGCGGAACCGCGGCGACAGGGGTGGTCGTCATGCGCGCGCTCAGAAGGTGCCGGGGTAGGCGCCGCCGTCCAGCAGGATGTTCTGCGCGGTGATGTAGGCCGCCTGCTTGCTGCACAGGAAGGCGCAAGTCGCGCCGAACTCGGCCGGGTCGCCGAAGCGGCGCGACGGGTTCTGCGCGGCGCGGCGCTGCGCGACCTCGTCGACGGTCAGGTTGGCCTTCTTCGCCGCGCCTTCCATCGTCTTGTACAGCCGGTCGGTATTGAACGGCCCCGGCAGCAGGTTGTTGATGGTCACGCCGTGCTGGGCGACCTCGCGCGCCACGCCGGCGACAAAGCCCGTCAGGCCCGAACGCGCGCCGTTGGACAGGCCCAGCACATCGATCGGCGCCTTGACCGCGCCGCTGGTGATGTTGATGATGCGCCCCCACTTGCGCGCGATCATGCCGTCGACGGTGGCCTTGATCAGCTCGATCGGCGTCAGCATGTTGGCGTCGAGCGCGGCGATCCAGTCCTCGCGGTTCCAGTCGCGGAAGTTGCCGGGCGGCGGACCGCCGGCGTTGTTGACCAGGATGTCGAGGTCGCCGAGCTTGGCCGCGGCGTCGAGCGCCTGCTGGCGGCCTTCCGGCGTCGTGATGTCGGTCGCCACCGCGATCACGCGGCGGCCATGGCGCGCGCGCAGGTCGGCGGCGGCCTTGTCCAGCGCCTCGGCGCCGCGCGCGACGATCACCACATCGACGCCCTCGGCGGCCAGCGCATCGGCGCAGGCAAAGCCCAGGCCCTTGCTCGCGCCGCACACCAGCGCATGCTTGCCTCGCAGTCCGAAATCCATGCTCCCTTCTCCTTGATTCGCTAGTTTGTATTCACGCCTGTGTTCAAGCCCGCGCGGCCTTGCCGCGCGACAGCAGATAGATGCCGCCCATCACCAGCGCGCTGCCGGCCAGCTGCACCACGGTGATCGGCTCGCCCAGCAGCCAGAAGCCGAGGAACAGCGTCGACACCGGACCGATCATGCCCGCCTGCGAGGCCATCGGCGCGCCGATGCGCGCGACCGCCATCATCGTCAGCGACACCGGCAACACGGTGCAGAACACCGCGTTGATCACGGACAGCCACATCACCGGCGCCGGCTGCAGCAGTTCGCCCCAGGGGCGTCCCAGCACCAGATATTGCACCACGCAGCAGGCGGTCGACACGCACATCGCATAGGCGACCAGCCGCAGCGAGCCGATGCGCGCCACCAGCTCGCCGCTGGCGATCAGATAGACCGCGTAGCTCAGCGCGCTGCCGAGCACCAGCGCGGCGCCAAGCCACACCTGGCTGCCGCTGACGTCGAGGTCGTGCGCGAGCACCAGCACGATGCCGGCATAGGCCAGCAGCAGCGAGATCCATTGCTGGCGGCTGATATGGCGCTTGAAGCCGAAGGCGGTCGCCAGCACGACGAAGGACGGCGTCAGGAACAGGATCAGCCGCTCGAGCCCCGCGGTGATGTACTGCAGGCCGAGGAAATCGAGAAAGCTCGACAGGTAGTAGCCGATGAAGCCGAGCATCAGCACGCGGGCGCGATCGCTCCACGACAGCGGCGGCAGCCGCATCGACTGCCACCAGCCGATCGCCATGAACAGCGGCACCGCGAACAGCATGCGCAGCGTGATCACCATCACGGCGTCGACGTTGTAGCGGTACATCAGCTTGGCGACGATGGCCTTGCCGGAGAACAGCACCGCGCCGATCGCGGCGACGGCAAGCCCGGTGCGCTGCCGCGCGCCGGCGGAAGCGCTGGCGGGGCTGGCGAGGGATTTCTGGGAAGCGGGCACGGGTATGGTGCAAACAGCCTGTCCGCGCAGGGCCGCCGACAGGCGGGCGCGGCAATGGCATGACATCGGAAATGTTTGGGATTGCCGCCCGACAATGCCGCCGGACAGACGCGAGGATTGTATGTCAAAAGGCGCAAAGGCATCGGATGGCGGCCATGTCGTCCCCGCGCAGGCGGGGACCCAGCGTCTTGATCGCCGCCAGGGCGCAAAGTCACTGGGTCCCCGCTTGCGCGGGGACGACATGGAGTCGATCCATTACAATCCCGCACCAACGACCTGCCGACCGAACCCCGCGCCCGATCCAGGCCCCGTCCTTCCCGCCCTGCCGCTACCCGCCATGAAGCAAGATCCGCGTTTTCCCAATCTGTTCATCCTCGACCACCCGCTGATCCAGCACAAGCTGTCGCACATGCGCGACCGCGACACGTCGACGCGGACCTTCCGCGAGCTGCTGCGCGAGATCACGCTGCTGATGGGTTACGAGATCACGCGCAGCCTGCCGCTGACGACGCGCCATATCGACACGCCGCTGGTCAGCATGGACGCGCCGGTGATCGCCGGCAAGAAGCTGACCATCGTGCCGGTGCTGCGCGCCGGCGTCGGCATGAGCGACGGCCTGGTCGAGCTGATCCCGTCGGCGCGGATCGGCCATATCGGCGTCTATCGCGACGAGCATCATCGTCCGGTCGAATACCTGGTGCGGCTGCCCGACCTGGAGGACCGCAGCTTCATCCTGTGCGATCCGATGGTCGCCACCGGCTATTCGGCGGCGCACGCGGTCGATGTGCTCAAGCGCCGCGGCGTCAAGGACGAGGCAATCACCTTCGTCGCGCTGGTGGCGGCGCCCGAGGGCGTCGAGGTCTTCCAGAAGGCCCACCCGAACGTCAAGCTGTACGTGGCCTCGCTCGACAGCCATCTGGACGAGCACGCGTATATCGTGCCGGGGCTGGGGGATGCGGGAGACCGGTTGTTCGGTACCAAGAACTGAGGCGGAGGGGTTGGGGAGGCGCCTTGCCCTCTCCCCAACCCTCTCCCGCAAGCGGGAGAGGGAGCCACCCCACAGATGTTGAAACGCCGCCGGTTTTTTCTTCTCTGCTTCACGCGAGCGGGACAGGGCAGTCCGTTCCACGAACATCGAAGCGCCACCCGGTTTTCTCTCCCCTCTCCCGCTTGCGGGAGAAGGGCCGAGGGGAAAGGGCAACGTTCCTCGCTACCGGCGCTTGCGCCCCGATCCCAGCAGGCTGCCGAGCACGCCGCGGATCAGTTCGCGACCGACCTGCGAACCCATGGTGCGCGCCGCCGACTTGGCCATCGATTCGAGGATCGAATCGCCGCGGCCGCTCTTCCCGGTGCCGCGCGTCAGTCCGCCGAACAGATCGCCGGCCTCGTCGAGCCAGCCGCGATCGCCGGCCTGCTGCTGCGCGGGCTCGCTTCCTGCCTGCCCGCCGTTCCGCGCACCAGCCTGCGCATCCGCGTCCTGCACGGCCCTGCCCTTGAGCCGCTCGTAGGCCGATTCCCGGTCGACCGCCTTCTCGTAGGTCCCCGCCACCAGCGACGACGCCAGCAGCTGCTTGCGCTCGGCCTCGTCGATCGGACCGATGCGGCTGCCCGGCGCCAGCACCCAGGCGCGCTGCGTGATGCCGGGCGTGCCCTTGGCGTCGAGCAGCGAGATCAGCGCCTCGCCGACCGCCAGCTCGCCGATCGCCTTCTCCACATCCAGCTCGGGATTGGCGCGCATCGTCGTGGCGGCCACCTTGACCGCCTTCTGGTCGCGCGGCGTGAACGCGCGCAGCGCATGCTGGACGCGGTTGCCGAGCTGCCCCAGCACGGTGTCCGGAATATCGATCGGATTCTGCGTGACGAAGTACACGCCGACGCCCTTCGAACGGATCAGCCGCACCACCTGCTCGATCTTCTCGAGCAGCGCCTTCGGCGCGTCGTTGAACAGCAGATGGGCCTCGTCGAAGAAGAACACCAGCTTCGGCTTGTCGAGGTCGCCGGCCTCGGGCAGCTTCTCGAACAGCTCGGACAGCAGCCACAGCAGGAAGGTCGCGTACAGCCGCGGCGCGTGCAGCAGCTTGTCGGCGGCCAGGATATTGACCATGCCCAGGCCCTTGTCGGTCTGCATGAAGTCGTCCAGGTTCAGCATCGGCTCGCCAAAGAACACGTCGGCGCCCTGCGATTCGAGCGCGACCAGGCCGCGCTGGATCGCGCCGATCGACGCGGCCGAGATATTGCCGTACTCGGTGGTGAACTGCGACGCGTTGTCGCCGACGTACTGCAGCATCGCGCGCAGGTCCTTGGCGTCGAGCAGCAGCAGCCCGTTGGCATCGGCGATGCGGAACACCAGGTTCAGCACGCCCTGCTGGGTGTCGTTGAGCTCGAGCATCCGCGACAGCAGCAGCGGGCCCATGTCGGACACGGTGGCGCGCACCGGATGGCCCTTCTCGCCGAACACGTCCCACAGCGTGGTCGGGCAGGCGCCCCAGACCGGCTCGGGCAGGCCCAGGTCGGCCAGCCGCCTGGCCAGCTTGTCGGACAGCTGGCCCGGCTGCGAGATGCCGGTCAGGTCGCCCTTGACGTCGGCCATGAAGACCGGCACGCCGAGCCGCGAAAAGCCCTGCGCCAGCGCTTGCAGCGTCACGGTCTTGCCGGTGCCGGTGGCGCCGGTGATCAGGCCGTGGCGATTGCCCATCTGCGGCAGCAGGGCCAGTTCGTGCTGGGCGTTCTTGGCGATAACGATGGGGTCGGCCATGCTGGGGCTCCGGTGGATGACGAGGCGATGACGATGCGCTGATGAAGCGATGGTGCGGCTGGTGTTGCGCCATTCCGGCCGCCTTGCACCGGCACGGCAAGGGCCGGGCCGGCGGTCTGGCGCGCGGGGGCGCGTGATAAAATCCCGGGCTGATTATATCCAGCAGTGATTGCCAGCAGTCATGGCCTGCCGCTGATGATTCCATCACCCGGCGCGTGCATCGCAACAAGCCGTGGGCGTCTTCGAACGTCCGCCGGCCCGGCCGCCAACCGTCGGCCATGCTGCCCTTGCCGCGCTGCACGCGCCTCGCGTACCTGTTCCGCCTCGGAGAGAAACATGGCCGGTCATTCCAAATGGGCCAATATCAAGCATAAGAAAGCCGCCGCCGACGCCAAGCGCGGCAAGATCTGGACCCGCCTGATCAAGGAAATCACCGTTGCCGCCAAGCTTGGCGGCGGCGATCCCGACTCCAATCCGCGCCTGCGCCTGGCCATGGACAAGGCCACGGACGCCAACATGCCGAAGGACAACATCCAGCGCGCGATCCAGCGCGGCGTGGGCGGTCTGGAAGGCGCCAGCTACGAGGAAATCCGCTACGAGGGCTATGGCCTGTCGGGCGCCGCGATCATCGTCGATTGCCTGACCGACAACCGCACCCGTACCGTCGCCGAAGTGCGCCACGCCTTCTCCAAGCACGGCGGCAACATGGGCACCGAGGGTTCGGTGGCATTCATGTTCACGCATTGCGGCCAGTTCCTGTTCGCCCCGGGCACGCCCGAGGACAAGCTGATGGAAGCGGCGCTCGAAGCCGGCGCCGACGACGTCGTGACGCATGAGGACGGCGCGATCGAGGTCACCTGCCCGCCCAACGACTTCGGCGCCGTCAAGGCGGCGCTGGAAGCGGCCGGCTTCAAGGCCGAGGTCGCCGACGTCGTGATGAAGCCGCAGAACGAAGTCAGCTTCAGCGGCGACGATGCCGTCAAGATGCAGAAGCTGCTTGACGCGCTGGAAAATCTCGACGACGTGCAGGAAGTCTTCACCAACGCGGTGATCGAGGACTGAGCCGGCGCCT
>NZ_AMPR02000055.1:0-11517 GCF_000307735.3 Cupriavidus sp. HPC(L)
ATGGCGGCGGCGTTTGCCAAGCTGAAGCGGTAAGCAGATACGGGCGCGACCCGGGGCGGCCGCAGTGCCGCCCCGGTGCCGCCCGCCATCGAGCGGGATCTCAAAGCCCGCGTTGGTTTTTCGATATCCCCCTGGCTGGTACGGTCGAGACTTCCGGCACGCGTTACGGCGGCAAGCCGGCCGACGTCGCGCACCATTGCCAGGAGGAATCGACGCATGCAGGCAGCCCGCAGTCTTGCCTCGTCCGCGCCCGCGCGGCCTACTTCGAACCATCCCGAACCGGCCGCTGCCAGCGGCATGCGGGAGTCGCCGCACGCCTCCGATGCAGGCGACGGGATGCCCGCCATCTCGCCCTTGCGCCCGCAAGCCGATGCACAGCCCGGACAGCCCGGCCAGACACTGCTGGCTCGGTGGCTGTCATGGAGCCGTCGGCACCTCGGCCAGGCGGCGACGTGGCGGGCCATGGATGCCGCCGCCTGGTCGGTTCGCGGCCCCAGCCCCGCGGCGCGCGCCTGGCCCCGCGGGCTCGGTTTCGCGGCATTGCCTGAACCCATCGTGATGCAATTGGCCGGTTATCTCGGCCCGCGGGACATCAGCGCGCTGTCTCGCGTGGAGCCGCATTGCCGTCGCCTGCTGGGACCGATGGCGTTCCGGCACGGTATCGACGTGCGCAGCGATCGTGCGGTGACACCATCGAACCTCGATGCGGTATTGCGCGACAGCGTTCGCCTGCTGCCCGGGCCCCGCGCCGAGGTTCTGGCGCGGCTGGGCCGATCGATTTGCCGGATGCCGCCAGCGCTGTGGCTGTCCGCCGCCGGTTCGCTGCTCGGCGCGGTGGAGCGTCTGCCGGAGGCGGCGCGGCCCGCACCGCTCGGCATGGTGGCGCTCGTGATGCTGGCGTGCGACGACTTGCCCCCGTCATGCGCCCTGGAGTCGCGCAGGCAGCTGTATCGACGTGTGCAGGACGCGCTGATGGACCTGCCCGTGTCATTGCGGGTGGATGCCCTGTCAGTCGTGCTGCGCGACCTCCCGTCGCAGCGAATGGCCGAGCCCCCGGTCAACCACTGTCTGGCCGCGATGGTGGCGTCCACTTTGGAGGTGGAACAAATCTGGACGCTGCGCAGCGCGGCACGGCGGACATTCGAAGCGCCGCCGGCCTTTCGGCACGCCGACAATGCCTTGCGCCGCGCCATCGCGGCGTTGCCGGCCGATACGCCCGAGGCATTGCTGATCGCGTTCGCCATGCCGACGCCAGCGATGCAGACGCAGACCGTCACGCAGCACTACGAACGCTTCATCGAGTTCGCCGCCTCCCACGAGGGATCGTCAGCCGCGCTCGGCCATATCGCCGCTGCACAGCTGCTGCCGTTGCTACCGCCGGAGGACTGCCTGGTGGGCTGGCATGGCGCGATCTACAAGCTCGGCGAACTGCCGCCCGATTTGCATTGCTGGCTGCTGGAGGCGCTGGCTGACGCGCTTCCCGGACTCCCACCAGAATTGCAGGCGGATTACTGGCTGACCCTGTATACCCTGGCCATGGTCCACCTGCGGTCATCCGGCGAGCGCTACATCGTCCTGCGGCAGCTTTGTCGGGTCCAGAACGGGATCGTCGGCGAGCACAACATCGATCTCGTGAACACGCTGATCGACGCTAGCGCCGTGCAAGCGCTGCCGTTCCGTCTCATTCTGCTGCCCCTGGCACTGGTGTCCGGCGAGCCGAGGGTGCAGGCGTGGAATACGGTCCTGGACCATGCCGAGGTGCTTGAACCTGAACAGCGCAATCAGCTGCTGCCGGCACTCGCGTTGACACTGGACAGGGCGCCCGACAGCGGCGCCGCATGGGACGCGATTCTCGCCATGACGCTTGAACTGCCTGTCCACGAACAGGGCGCGGCCCTGTCGGCCCTGGCGAATGCCATGGCTCACCTGCCCCGTGAGCAGGTGGATTCGGCGCTGGATCGCCTGCTGGAAGCCGCCGGCCCCTTGCCTCGCCGGGACCGCATCGACCTGCTCGCGCTGCTATCGCGGCTGGTGGTCGACAGCGGGCTGTGGCAGCAGGTATTTCGCGCGATCCAGGCGCTGCCGCGCCTGGATCGACCGTTGCCGCTTTCCAGTCTGGCTGACAATATCGAACGGCTGCACACGGCAACGGAGATGACGGCGGCCTGGCGACGGATATGGGAGGCCACGCTGGCGTTGCATCCCAACGATCGACTGCTGCTGTTGATGGCGCTCGATTCAACCCGGAACAGGCTGCCGGCGCGGGGCGGCTGGCTGGCGGATTGGCAATGGAAACGCCAAACGGCGGCGTTGCCGCGGACGGACGCGATCTGGCTGGACGGGTCCGCCTTTCGTGCCCGCCCCTAGCCGGCGGCACCGTCCGCGGCAGAACCGCACGCATGGGCGGCCCGCATGGATGCCCCCGCCGGATCAGTCCGCGTTGTACTTCGGCGAGCGCGGGCCGTACAGGATGCCGCCGGGCTGGCCGGCCGTCAGCAGACGGCTGGTCGTGACGCCCGCCACGGTGTGGCCAGCATCGGTGGCGCTGTTGATGATCTGCTTGACCGCCGCCGCGATCAGCATGCCGACCAGGCCGCCGCCCGAGCTGTTGCCGCCCTCGTTGCTCGACGCCGAAGCGGAGCCCGTCCACAGCTGCGTGCCGGTCTTCAGGTCGACCAGCGTGGCCTTCGCCGTCACCACGGTGGCGCTGTCGATCACGTAGTACTTGGTGCCGTAGCTAGTGATGTCGATGTACAGCGCGGCGTCCGCACCGAAGATCTCCTTGAGCCTGGCCGGCGCCACCGCGTGCATTTCGCCTGGCTGGGTGATGCCGTTCTGCTTGAACGTCTCGTCGACCAGGGTCACCGGCAGCACGTAGTAGCCGGCCTCGGCCAGCGGATACGTGGCCTGCGACAGCACGCTATAGGTCGCCTGCACTTCGGGCGATTCGTTCTGCGGCGGCAGCACGAGGATGGTGCGCGGACGCGCCTGCTTGAACGCGGCGTAGTCGATCTGCTTCGGCGCGGCACAGCCGGTGGCGAGCGCGGCGACGGCCGCCAGCGGAAGCAGCCGCGAGAGCAGCGTGCGAGAAAACGGCGTGCGGGAAAACAGCGTCTTCATTTACTTGACCTCCACCTTGTTGCCGCCGGCGTCGGCCTTCTTCTCCGGACGCTTGATATTGCGCAGCAGGAAGTCGACATAGGTGCCCGACTCCGGAAACAGCGCCTTCTCGGTCTGGAACTCGCGCACCATTTCGTCGTCCTTGCCAAGATCGGCGTACAGCAGCCCCAGATGGGCGTGGTAGCCGGGCGGCGGCAGCTTGCCGGCGGCCTTGATCTTCTCGAGATCGCGCTCGAGCACGATCACCTGCTCCTGCTTCGGCTCGCCCTTGAAGTAGTTGTAGACCTGGGGCTGATACCCCTCCCACTGGTACAGCGTGTTCTGGCTGGCGCAGCCGGCAAGCAGCGCGCCGCACGCCGCGGCTGCCAATGCCAGCCGCGACGTTTGCAACGTCGTTTTCATGACCCGTTCCTCGAAGAGGTGTTATTGGACGGCGCGCTTCCAGGCCCCGCTCTCGATACCGCCGACGAGCTTGGTGACCGCCTCGCGCATCGCAAGGTCGAGCACCTTGCCGTTCAGCGTGGAGTCGTAGCTCTGCGTGCCGCCGAAGCCGATGATCTCGCGGCTGGACAGCTCGTATTCGCCGGCGCCCTGGGTCGAGTAGACGACTTCGGACGTGTTGATATTGACCACGTTCAGCGCGACCTTGGCGTAGGCGACCTGCGACTTGCCACGGCCAAGCAGGCCGAACAGCTGGCGATCGCCGACTTCCTTGCGGCCGAATTCGGTCACGTCGCCGGTGATCACATAGTCGGCGCCCTTCAGGTTCTGCTGCTGCTTCTTGATGCCGGCTTCGCGCTGGATCTCTTCCATGTTGTCGCGGTCCAGCACGTTGAAGCGGCCGGTCTGCTGCAGATGGGTGATCAGGATGGTCTTGGCCTGGCCGCCGAGGCGGTCCACGCCATCGGAGAACACACCGCGCATATAGCTGGAGCGGTTGTCGAACTTGCCGACCGCGATCGGTGCGCGCACGCCCTGGTACGGGCGGCTGGCGCTTTCGACCTGCTGCACGGGCAAGGCCCGCGACGATTCCGTGGCGCATCCCCCTGCGGCGAGCAGCGCGAGCATCCCGATCAGGGAAACTGCATGGACTTTCTTCACTACCTGTTCTCCTGGTTGAACGACATAGAGCGACATGCGCCGAAGGCCTGCATGCAGGCAAGCCGGGGCCTGCGTGCGGCTCGGGCGGACGTCCCCGAGAAGTTTACGGTGCCACCCTCCGAAAGTTGACACTTCGGCACGTCACTCCCCTCGTCAGTAGGGCAAGGGGCAACAAAAAAGCCTGCAAACGGCGGTGCCGCATGCAGGCTTCCTGGTGATGCGACGGGCGCGCCCGCAGGCGCGCCGCCGCCGCGCTCAGATCTCGACCTTGGTCCCCAGCTCCACCACCCGGTTGGCCGGGATGCGGAAGAAATCCGACGGCTTGGCGCCGTTCTGATGCATCCACGCGAACAGCGTCTCGCGCCACATCGGCATGCCGGGCAGGCGCGACGGGATCACGGATTCCCGGGCGATGAAGAACGAGGTCTCCATCAGCTCGAACTCCATGTTCAGCTTGCGCTTGGACAGATCGAGCACCTTGTGCACGTCGGGGGTTTCCTTGAAGCCGTATTCGGACTTCAGGATAAAGACGCCGCCGCCCAGGTCCTTGCAGCTAAGCCGGTGATCGTCGTCGACATACGGAATGTCGCGCGTGACGAAACTCAGGAACACCACGCGCTCATGCAGCACGCGGTTGTGCTTCAGGTTGTGCAGCAGCGACACCGGCACGAATTCGGTGTTGCCGGTCAGGAAGACCGCGGTGCCCTCGACGCGGTGCGGCGGATGGGCCAGCAGCCCGGCCATGAAGGGCTCCAGCGGAATGCCCTCCTCCAGGCTGCGCGCGCGCAGCAGCTTGCGGCCGCCGTACCAGGTCATCAGCAGGAAGAAGGCGGCGCTGCCCAGCAGCAGCGGGAACCAGCCGCCCTCGGCAATCTTGAGCAGGTTGGCCGAGAAAAACGACAGGTCGATCACCAGGAAGGCCGCGCCCGCGGCGGCGACCACCGCCGGCGGCCATTTCCACACGTGGCGCATCACGACGATCGACAGCAGCGTGGTGATCACCATCGTGGTGGTTACCGCGATGCCGTAGGCGGCGGCCAGGTTCTCCGACTTCTTGAAGGCCAGCACCACCAGCACCACGGCCACCAGCAACACCCAGTTGATCACCGGCAGATAGATCTGGCCGATCTCGGCTTCCGAGGTGTAGCGGATCCGCATGCGCGGGATGAAGCCGAGCTGGATCGCCTGGCTGGTCAGCGAGAACGCGCCCGAAATCACCGCCTGCGACGCGATCACTGCGGCGCAGGTGGCCAGCAGCACCAACGGAATCAGCAGCAACTCGGGCACCATCAGGTAGAACGGATTGCGCACCGCGCTGGGGTCACCCAGCAGCATCGCGCCCTGGCCGAAGTAGTTCAGCATCAGGCAGGGCATCACGATCGCGAACCAACCGCGGCGGATCGGCGCGGGACCGAAATGGCCCATGTCGATATACAGCGCCTCGGCGCCGGTCAGCACCAGGAACACCGCGCCGAGCACGATGAAGGCCTGCAGCGAATGCTCGAGCAGGAAGCGCACCCCGTACAGCGGATTGATCGCGGCGAGAATGGCCGGCGACTCGATCAGGTGATAGATGCCCAGCGCGCCGAGCGACAGGAACCACGCCACCATGATCGGCCCGAACAGCTTGCCCACCGAGGAGGTACCGCGCCGCTGCAGCAGGAACAGCACCAGCAGGATCGCCAGGGTGATCGGGATCACGTAGTGCGACAGTGCCGGCGTCGCGATCTCGATGCCCTCGACCGCCGACAGCACCGAGATGGCCGGCGTGATCACCGCATCGCCGTAGAACATGCAGGCGCCGAAGATGCCCAGCATCATCAGAAGCTTGGCCCGCCGCGAGCGCGGTGCGGCGCTGCGCAGCGCCAGCGCCATCAGCGCCAGCACGCCGCCCTCGCCGTCGTTGTCCGCGCGCATCACGAACACCACGTACTTGATCGACACCACCAGGATCATTGCCCAGAACAGCAGCGAGATCACGCCCATCACGGCTTCGGGACTGAACGGAATGCCATGCTCGGCGCTGAAGCACTCCTTCAGGGCATACAGGGGACTGGTGCCGATATCGCCGAAGACGACACCGATCGCCGCGAGTACCAGCATGCGCATGCTGGGCGTCTCGACGAAGTAATGGCTCGTGGTGGGTTGTGTCATGGATTCGCAGCGGGAGGCCCGTCATGCCGCGGCCGGCCGCATCGTTCGAGAATTTTTTTGCAATGCACAATCGGGCGCCATTCTAGTGGAAACGGGCCGGCAGCGTCATCAGGAATCTTTTTGGGACCGTTCCGAGGCCCTTCCGGAGCCGTTTCGGCACGCGCTGCGGTTCGAGCGCGACAACGTCGCTGGCCGGCGATCGCCCTCCCCAGGAACGCAAGGATGCGAGCGAAGCAGCGCTCGGTCAACCCTTGGGTGTGGCGCGCCCGCCATAGAAAAACGGCGCGACAAGCGGTATTCGCGCCATTCCATGTCTGCTATGTCTTCTACGAGTTCGCCGATATCACCGCGCTGGATCGAGGCACCGAATGCGGCCGAACTTCGAGGCGCTCAGACGCCGAGATACCGCTCGAGCAGGCCCGGCGTGGCCGCCAGTTCGGCCGCCGCGCCACTTGCCGCGACCAGTCCCTTCTCGAGCACCACCACGCGGTCGGCCTGCGCCAGCACCGCGCGATAGTTGCGGTCGACCACCACGGTCGAAATGCCGGTGGCCCGCACCGCGGCGATCACGTCCCAGATCTCGCGGACGATCTTCGGTGCCAGTCCTTCGGTCGCCTCGTCGAGGATCAGGCAGTCGGGATTGGTCATCAGCGCGCGGCCGATCGACAGCATCTGCTGCTCGCCCCCCGAAAGCTGCTGGCCGCCATGGTCGAGCCGCTCCTTCAGACGCGGGAACAAGTCGAGCACCCTCGCCTCGTCCCAGTCGTTACGCCCGTTGCAGCCCTTGCGTGCGGCCATCAGCAGATTCTCGCGCACCGACAGGTTCGGAAAGATGCCGCGGCCCTCCGGCACGTAGGCGACGCCGAGGCGCGCGACATCGTAGGGCCGCGCGCGCGAGACGTCGCGGCCGGCGACGACGATGGTGCCGGCGCGCTGCGTGACGTGGCCCAGCAAGGTCCGCAGCAGCGTGCTCTTGCCCATGCCGTTGCGCCCCAGCAGGCCGACGGTTTCGCCGGCGTCGACGCGGAAGTCGACCCCGCGCAGCACATGGCTGGTGCCATACCAGGCCTGCACGCCGGTGGCTTCGATCATCGGCTTCACGCTGCGCACTCCTTGCGCGTGCCGGCGGCCGCGCCGGCGCCCGCGCCTGCGCCATGGGGATGGGAATCGGCGTCGGCCGCGACATCGGCAAGCTCGCCCGCGCCTTCGTCGTCGCCCAGGTAGGCTTGTTGCACCTCGCGGTTCGCGCGAATCGCGGCCGGCTCGCCCGAGGCGATCACCACGCCGTTGACCATCACGGTGATGCGGTCTGCCACCGCGAACACCGCATCCATGTCGTGCTCGACCAGCAGGATCGCGTGGCCCTCGCGCAGATCGCGCAGCAGCGACAGCATCCGCGCCGATTCCTCGGCGCCCATGCCGGCCAGCGGCTCGTCGAGCAGCAGCGCGACCGGCTGTGTGGCCAGGCACATCGCCACCTCCAGCTGGCGCTTCTGCCCGTGCGACAGCGCCATCGCCGGCAGCGCCGCGCAGTCCGCCAGACCGGCCCTTTCCATCGCCTCGTCGCCAAGCGCGCGCGCGGTGCGGCACGATTGCGCGCTTTCCCACAGGCGCCAGGCACGCTGCGCGCGCGACTGCGCCGCCAGCCGGCAGTTCTCGCGCACGCTCAGCGGTGCGAACACGTTGTTGCGCTGATAGCTGCGTCCGACGCCGGCGCAGGCCAGCCGCGGCTGCGGCCAGCCGGTGACGTCGGTGCCGTGCAGGAACAGCTGGCCCGCGGTCGGCGCAAGTTCGCCCGACAGCAGATTGATCAGCGTCGATTTGCCGGCGCCGTTGGTGCCGATCACGGCGTGGATCTGATGCAGGTCCAGCGCCAGATCGACGCCGGACACCGCGGTCAGGCCGCCGAAGCGGCGCGTCAGTCCGGCCGCGCGCAGCACCGGTTCGTTGCCATGGCGCGCGTTCATCGCCGCTCTCCTCGCATGCCAACCCCGCGGCGATCCGCGCCACCACCGAGCCGGCGGCGCAGCAATGCCGCCAATCCGACCAGCCCGCCCGGCAGCAGCGCCACCGCGCCAATGATGAAGCCGCCCATCAGCAGCTGCCAGTGCTTGGTCAGCGTGCTGAACCATTCGGCCAGCAGCACGAACGAGAACGCACCGATCACCGCGCCGGCGAGGCTGCCGACCCCGCCCAGGATCACCATCAGCATCGCGTTGCCCGACTGGTGCCACGACGCGATCTCCGGATTGACGAAGCCGAACTGGATCGCATACAGATAGCCGGCCAGCCCCGCAAAGGCGCCGCCGGCGACAAAGGCGCCGAGCTGGTAGCGGTAGGTGGCGAAGCCCGCCGCGCGCATGCGTTGCTCGTTGTGGCGGATGCCGATCAGCGCATGGCCGAAGCGCGAACGCAGCACCATCGCCAGCGCCGCCACCGTGAAGATCAGCGCGCCCAGCACCAGCCAGTAGAAATGCACGGGATCGTCGATGCCCAGGGGCCGCGCGCCGAACACGCCGAACTCGGGCCGGAAATAGATGTAGGTGCCGTCGCTGCCGCCGGCGATCTTGGTGTCGTGGAAGATGAAATAGACCATCTGCGCGAACGCCAGCGTGACCATGATGAAGTAGATGCCCCGCGTGCGCAGCACCAGCATGCCGACCAGCAACGCCAGCACCGCCGCCGCGGCAACCGCCGCCACCAGCAGCCACCAGCCATTGCCGGGCTCGGACTGCGGCGCCAGCATCGCGGTCGCATAGGCCGCGGTGGCGAAGTACGCGGCATGGCCCAGGCTGACCAGGCCCGTATAGCCGATCAGCAGCTGCAGCGACAGCGCGAAGATCGCCATGATCATCACCTTGCTGAGCAGATCGATGTAGAACTTGTTGCCCTCGCCGCCGAGCGCCAGCGGCAGCGCGGCCAGCGCCGCGAAGGCGATCGCCCACGCCAGCGTGGTCCAGCGCAGGCTGGCGCGCCGCTGCAGGTCGAAGGCCGCGCCGATGTCGGCGCCGAGGTTGGTCGGAGGTGTCGATGCCATCGCGCTAGCCCGCCTTGAACAGGCCCTGGGGTTTCCAGAGCAGAATGATCGCCATCAGCAGGTAGACCAGCACGCCCGCCACCTCCTGCCAGAACACCTTGCCGAAGGTATCGACGAAGCCGAGCAGCAGCGCGGCGACCATCGCGCCCTTGACCGAGCCGATGCCGCCGATCACCACCACGACGAAACAGACGATCAGCACCTGGCTGCCCATGCCGGGATAGACCGACGACACGGGCGCGGCGATCATGCCGGCGAGCACCGCCAGCGCGACGCCGAGCGCGAACACCAGCCGGTACAGCCGGCCGATATTGACGCCCAGCGACTGCACCATCTCGCGATTGCTGGCGCCCGCGCGGATCGTCATGCCCAGCCGCGTGCGGCGGATCACGTAGTACATCGCCGCGGCCACCAGCAGGCACACCGCCGAGATGAACAGCCGGTAGACCGGATAGGTCATCTCGTTGCCGATCGGCAGCGCGCCGTCGAGCAGCGGCGGCACCGGCACGCCATGCACGTCGTCGCCGACCAGGATGCTGCGCATCTCCTCGAACACCAGGATCAGCCCATAGGTCATCAGCACCTGCTGCAGGTGGTCGCGTTCGTACAGATAGCTGAAGAACACCCACTCGAGCAGATAGCCGAACGCGACCGCCAGCACGATGCCCAGCGGCAGCGCGATGAACAGGCTGCCGGTCATGCTCGCCAGCGTGAAGGCCAGGTAGGCGCCCAGCATGTAGAAGCTGCCGTGGGCGAGATTGATCACGCCCATGATGCCGAAGATCAGCGTCAGGCCGCTGGCGACCAGGAACAGCAGCAGACCGTACTGCACGCTGTTCAGGCACTGGATCAGGAAGGAGACGAAGTCCATGCGAGGCGATCGGTCGTTGACGAGGCCGCGGCCGGCAAGCGCCGGCATGCCGCGGCCGGTGACGCGCGCAAGGCGCAGGCGATGGGCGTTGGCGGCCTCGCGTTACAGGCGGCAGCCGCGCGCGGGATCGGCAAGCGCCTTGACCGCGATGCCGGCGACCTTGTTCTCGCGGCCCTCGACCTTGCGCAGATAGAAGTCCTGCACCGGGTTATGGGCACGCGACAGCGTGAAGGTGCCGCGCGGGCTGTCGATGCGCGCGGCGGCGATGGCCTTGTAGACGTCCGCCTTGCGGCTCATGTCGCCCTTGACGGCGGCGGCGCCGGCGGCCAGCATCTGCGCCGCGTCGTAGCCCTGCACCGCGTAGACATCGGGCTGCAGCTTGTAAGCCTTCGCGTAATTGAGCCGGAACTGCTTGTCGCGCGGATTCTGCAGGCCGTCGGCGTAGTGCAGCGTGGTCTCCAGGCCCTGCGCCGCGGTGCCCTGCGCCTCGAGCGTGCCGTCGGTCAGGAAGCCCGATGCATAGAGCGGAATCTTGTCCTTCAGGCCCGCCGCGGCCCAGTCCTTGACGAACTTGACGGCGCCGCCGCCGGCGAAGAAGACGAATACCGCATCGGGCTTGAGCGATGCGATCTCGGTGATCTGCGCCTGGAATTCGACGTTCGGGAAGGGCAGGCTCAGTTCCTTGACGATCTTGCCGCCCTTGGCCTCGAACGCCTCCTTGAAGCCGCGCACCGACTGCTCGCCGGCCGCGTACTTCCACGTCAGCGTGACGACCCGCTTCATGCCGCGTTCGGCCACCACCTGCCCCATCGCATAGCCTGGCTGCCAGTTCGAGAACGACGAGCGGAAGATATTGGGCCCGCACAGCGGACCGGTAGCCTCGTCGGCGCCCGCGTTCGGAATGATCAGCAGCGTGTTGCTTTCCTTGGCCACCTTGACGATGCCCATCTGCACGCCCGAGTGCACGGTGCCGATCACCACGTCGACCTGGTCGCGCTTGACCAGCTTGTTGGCATTCTCCGGCGCCTTGGCCGGATCCGATTCGTCGTCGACCTTGAAGAATTCGACCTCGCGCCCGCCCAGCCGGCCGCCCTGCTCCTGCACGTACATGCGGAAACCGTTCTCGATCGCCGTGCCGAGCGCCGCATAGGTGCCGGTGTAGGGCAGCATGAAGCCGACCTTGATCTTGCCGGCGGCCGCCGATGGCGCGGGCTGCGCCGCGGCGGTGCCCGCC
>NZ_AMPR02000054.1:0-11675 GCF_000307735.3 Cupriavidus sp. HPC(L)
GACCAGACGCCGCGCCAGCTCGAGGAAGCGTTGCCAGCTGCGCTGCCGCGGCGCGGCATCATGGCCCGATGGCTCGGGCTGGTGCACATCATGAACGGCGAGCTGGATGCCGGCGTTCAGCGGCGTCGTCGACGCCGGAGGGATCGCGCCGCTCTGCTGCGGCGCGGAGGGTGCGGCAATGCCGCGGTGGATACTGGGAATGGTCATCTCGGCTCTCCCGCTGTGGAATCAGGCTGCTGGGCCAAAGGATCGATTCGACGGTCGGATCGACCGGTGGATCGAATGGCAGCCATTGTTCCCGTGGTGCAGAGGTACGACCATGCGTTAGGGCAGCAGACTATCGGTTTTGGTCTACTCCTTGCGGCGTTGGTGATGCGGGCCTCACGACGATGGGCCTCACCACATTTCGCCGAGATGCGACACCAGAAATAGCAGGATGCCGATGCAGCAACCGACCGCCGTGCCGCTGATCCGGATGTACTGCAGGTCGGGGCCGATGCTCAGTTCGATCTGCCGCGACATGTCCGTCGCGTCCCAGTTGCGCACCGTGTGGCTGATATGCGTCGTCAGGAAGTCGGCGAACCGGGGCGCGGCCGCCGCGGCGAACGACTCGGCGTGGTCGTTGATCGAGCGGCGCAACTCCCGGTCCTCCGACAGCCTCCGGCCGAACCACAGCCCCACGCGTTCGACCTGTTGCTGCAGCTGCGGCGAGCTGGACGCCAGGTCGTTCGACAGCCAGTCGCGCAGCGCGGCCCACACGTTCTGCGCATAGTCGGCGAGCTCGGGATTGCGCAGCACGAAGTCCTTGATCTCCTCGCCTTTCCTGACGAACGCCTCGTCGGTCTTGAGCCTGGCGATCAGGCCTTCCAGCGCGTCGTCGAAGGCCGCGCGCAGCTCGTGCGCCGGCATCCGCGCCACCTCGTCGAGAAAGTCGATCACGTTGCTGCGCGCCGCCTCGGCGGCCTTGTCGCCCAGCCATTCGGTCGGCAGCACGAGCTGCTTCCACCTGTGCTCGCTCTTGAGCCAGTTGACCACGCGCTGGGCGATCAACTGCTGCGTTTCGGGCCGTTTCAGCAGGGCGATCGCATGCCGGAGCACGGCGTCGAGCAGTTGCTGATGGCTGCCGCCGCGGGTCAGCATCTCGAGCACGGAACCGAGCGCCTGCGAGAAATCGATGCGGCCAATGACCGTACGCGCGGCATCGTTGAGGAAGGCCTGGATCCGCCGGTCGTCCACCAGATCGAGCAGCACGCCCATCAGGTTCGCGGCATGCTGGCCGATGCGGCGCGCATTGGCCGGCTCGCTGAACCAGGTAGCCAGCCAGTGGGCAGGATCGCTGCGCCGGATCAGATCCGTCACGACCTCAGGGTTCAGGAACTTGTCGCGGACGAACTCCGCGAGATTGTCGGCGATGCGGTTCTTGCTCTTCGGGATGATCGCCGTATGCGGGATCGGCAGGCCCAGCGGCCGGCGGAACAGCGCCACGACCGCGAACCAGTCCGCCAGGCCGCCGACCATCGCCGCCTCGGCACCGGCCCGGAGCAGCCGGACCCAGAACGTGGCAGGCAGGAACAGCGTGGCGACGAACACCGCCGCCGCCACGCCGACGCATGCCAGCGCCACCGATTGCATGCGCTTGAGTTCGGCTTCCCTGCCGGCGTTCCTGCCCTGCTGCATGGCGTCTCCTTGCGCCGCGCGAAGCCGGCGGCGTAAAAAAAATGGGACGTTTCGGCCGAAACGTCCCACTCTTTACCGATGCTGTCGCTGCCGGCCGCTGGCTTCACGCCGCCGGCCGGTGCAACCTTGCCTCAATCCCAGGACAGCGCGCCACCCGTCTGGTATTCGATCACGCGCGTCTCGAAGAAGTTGCGCTCCTTCTTCAAGTCGATCATCTCGCTCATCCACGGGAACGGGTTTTCCTCGTTCGGGAACAGCGCGTCGAGGCCGATCTGCTGGCAGCGGCGATTGCAGATGAAGCGCAGATAGCTCTTGAACATCGGCGCGTTCAGGCCCAGCACGCCGCGCGGCATCGTGTCCTCGGCGTAGCGGTATTCGAGGTCGACCGCCTTCCTGAACAGGCCGACGATCTCTTCCTTGAACTCCGCGGTCCACAGATGCGGGTTCTCGAGCTTGATCTGGTTGATCAGGTCGATGCCGAAATTGCAGTGCAGCGACTCGTCGCGCAGGATGTACTGGTACTGCTCGGCCGCGCCAGTCATCTTGTTCTGCCGGCCCATCGCCAGGATCTGCGTGAAGCCGACATAGAAGAACAGGCCTTCCATGATGCAGGCGAACACGATCAGCGACTTCAGCAGCTTCTGGTCGTTCTCCGGCGTGCCGGTCTTGAACGACGGATCGGTCAGCGTGTCGATGAACGGGATCAGGAACTCGTCCTTGTCGCGGATCGACGGCACCTCGTGATAGGCGTTGAAGATCTCGGCCTCGTTCAGCCCCAGCGACTCGACGATGTACTGGTAGGCGTGCGTGTGGATGGCCTCTTCGAAGGCCTGGCGCAGCAGGTACTGGCGGCACTCGGGCGCGGTGATCTGCCGGTAGGTGCCCAGCACGATGTTGTTGGCGGCCAGCGAATCGGCGGTGACGAAGAAGCCCAGGTTGCGCTTGATGATGCGGCGCTCGTCCTCGGTCAGGCCGTTCGGGTCCTTCCACAGCGCGATGTCGCGCGACATGTTGATTTCCTGCGGCATCCAGTGGTTGGCGCAGCCGGCCAGGTACTTCTCCCAGGCCCACTTGTACTTGAACGGCACCAGCTGGTTGACGTCGGTGGCGCCGTTGATCACGCGCTTGTCGGCGGCGTTGACGCGGCGCGTGCTCTGCGCGGCCGCGGCGTTCGGGTTGTTGCCGAGGATGCCGGCGCCCGGCTGCGTCGCAGCGGGCGGCAGCACGCCCTGCTGGTCGGCGGTGGCGGCGCCGACGGCAGGTTGCAGGGCGGGTTGAGGCGCGGGCTGCGGGGCAGCCTGCGGATTGGCTTGAACGTCGTCGTCCCAGCTCAGCATGGTGTTGTTCTCCGTGGAAAGCGTTGGTGCGCCAATCCGACAACGCCTGCGTCAGGCGCTCAAACCGTCAGGATCGGCGTCGCGCCGGAAGCGTTTGCGGCTTATTGGCCCGGGGCGGCTTCAGGCTGCGCGGGGTCCCGCAGGTGCCCTATCACCGCCTGGTTCTCGGACCGCGCGTGTGGCTGGAATGGAACGAAACGAGCGTTCATCCGACTTCCCTCCATCACGGTGTTGATCTGGGTGCGATTGTAGCACTCGTGTCCAACGGCGAGGCGAAAGAAATACTACTGATCGTGGGGAGATCATCCTGAAACACTATTGGTAGTAGTGGCTCCGCTGATGTAGTGCCCTCCGGCCGCAGGCTCCGTCTGCCCCGGGGAATTGTCGTCCACGTCACTTGCAGCATGGCGGATCGGATGGAGTGCGTGACTTCGTCATGTTCGACGGGGTGGACGGGTCGCGCACCGCGGAGTGCTGCCGGCCCTGGGTGGCAAATCGATCGACTTGCACAAAGAGAGGCCTTCATCAGGTTTTTCAGCACGTTCGTATAGAGAATCGCCGCGCCTTTCTTTATTCCTGTCAGCCGTAGCGTTCGTCCGAATCGGATCCCTGCCATATTCCGTTCGCCCGACCCAGGGCAACCACAACCATTGGAGCCAATCATGTCGAAAGCAGAACTCGATCAAGTCGTAAAGGCATCGGCAGCGCTCATTGACGAGCAGGACGTCAAGCTCGCCGCCCTCGAAGTCGAATCACAAATCGAGGGCCGCGCCTGGAACATGAATCAACCGCTAAACATGATCGCGTACGAAGACCAAGTCTAAATGCTTCGAATGTGCCCGCGAACTGGCGGGCACACTCACTTTGAGCTGGAGGTCGCCTTGATATTTCAAACCAGCATGGACACGCAGATCCAGACCATTCTGACATTGACTGCGACGACGAACCCTGAAGGCTCAAGACAATGCGCTTCGCTCACCGGCTTGGCGGCTCGGTATCGGGATTTTCTGGACACATTGAAACAGCGGCCCATTTCAGGGTCGGCGTTGAAGCCGATGTTCGTAATGGATGCCGCCAAACAAGTTCAACTGTCACGGCTTTTCTGCAACGACTCCCTGCTGGACGACAAGGCCCAGGGATCCGTCATCACGGACGACGACGACCGCGACATCGAGCGGCAAAAAGACATCGTGATCGATGCCATCCATCAGCTCGGGCTGCAATCCCCGCAACATGCGGCGTTGTTCGACATCATCGTTACGGACATCCTGCTTCGACCGTCGGCCGTTGCAAAGGGTGGCTCGACGTCTCAGGCGATCGGGTTGATATGGTTGAATCCAAGGCCGGATTATGGGCCGGACGATGTCGTGGAAATCCTCGTACACGAGCTCACACATCATGCGATGTTTCTGGATGAGCTGCGTCACGCACACTATAACTATTCCCTTCTTTTCGACTCGGACACGTGGACGGCCTCGGCCATCCTGAGAACCCCACGTCCCATGGACAAGGTGCTCCACAGCATCGTCGTTGCGGCCGAAGTGCTTCTGTTCCGCGAGCGGTGCTCCGGACATCCCGCGGCGCCACGCGTCCATCCCCCCAGCCATCTGATGCTGGAACAGCTTCGCGAGTCGATCCAGTCGACGAAGAAGACCCTGTCGCTCCATCCGGAAGCATTCCGGCCCCGTGCGACCGCGCTTCTGCGGCAGGCAGCATCCGTACTGGATGAACTGAGCCCGGCGGCGAGTGACGCGCACTGAGCGGCTGCGTGACCGCATCGACGCACCGCTGCGCTAGACGGCATCATGAACCCTCGGCACAGAACCGTGACCTGCCCCACGCCTGCGGCGCCCGCCTGCAACACCTGGCGCATCATCCTGCTGCACCGGAGCGCCTGGCTTGCCGTTGGGCTGATCGTTCTGCACCAGGCGATCATCGCCAGCTCAACCTACTTCCTCACCAGGGTCATTACCCGATTCCAGGCCGGCGGGGAATACGGACCATGGCTCTACCTCTATCTCGCGAGCATGACCATACCCTATTTGCCTGGCTGCCTGTCCCTGTACGTGATGCAGCGGTGGATCAATCAAGCCCACGGGGCGGTCGTTCAGTTTTTCATCGAATGTCTGCGCGACAGGACCGAAGTGTTCCGCAATGCTGCGCTCAAGGAACGGATCGGTGCCGCACTGTCGAGCAATGCGTTGCCGGTGTTGCGGGACCACATTACGTTTGTCCATGATCTGATCAGCTTCACGCTCAATAGTGTCCTGAGCATGCTGGTCATCGGGCTGCTGCTGCCTTCGGCACTGATGATCGGCTATATCTCCAGCCTGATGCTGTGTACCGCCATCGTGCTCGCCACCCGGCACCTCGTATCCCGGGCTTCCGCCCGCTACGAGGGAGACTACATCCGGTACGCATCGGTGCTGGCCCGCGCATGGGAAAACCTGACGCTGGGCAATCGCCACAACGAGCGCCTGTGGCAACAGCAGCGCCGCGACGCGGCGACCGATTTTTATGGCTGCGCCGACCGCCTGCAAGCCACCAGACAGATTGGCAACATTGTTCTGGCCGCAGCTTCGTTGCTGCCGACCGTCTATCTGATCCTGTACGTCACGCAATGGGGGCATGCGGATGCCAGCGTGGTCGCAGCGATCATCGTCAGCCTCACCCGCGTCTTTCTGGTACTCAATTCGCTCAGTGCCCTTGTCTACAAGGCGCTGGATTTCTCGTCGGTCCATTCGCGGCTGCAGGTCTTGCTCGATGCCGCGCGGTCAATCCCGCGAGAGGGCGAGAACGGGCTCAATCTTGGCGGCGTGGTCCAGATCAACGGTCAGGCGGTAGCCGGCATCGAGGAGGCCACCCGGATCATCAGTGCCGCGCATAACGGGCGCCTGACCATCACGGGCGCCAACGGCAGCGGCAAATCCACCATTCTGCTGGCCTTGAAAGACCGGTTCAAGGAGCGCAGCTTTCTGCTTCCGACCCAGCATCATCAACTGATCTGGAAAGCGGACCTCTCAGCGCTGTCCAGTGGCGAGCGGACGAGGGCCTCGATTGCAGAACTGCTTCAGCTAGATGACGTCAACCTGATTTTGCTCGATGAATGGGATGCCAACCTCGATGGTCCGAATCGTGAAGCCCTGGATGAACTGCTGGACCAGTGCTGCCTCGATCGGACCATCGTCGAGGTCAGGCACTAGGAGACTAATGTGAAACACATTGATCTGGCTCACCGCCTGCTCCATGACGAAGCATTCATGGCCAGCCGTCACGGCGGAACGTTCCTGCGTATGCAGGCATCCGGCCCGGAGCTGCGGCAGCTGTTTTCCTGGGACGACCTCAATGACAGCCTGTCGTGTAACCGGTTGACCAACGATCGGCTTCGCCTGTCGACGGAAAGGGATCACGACATCGTCAACAGGCGAGCATTTCGCCCAGTCAGGGATCGATTCGGCAGAAGGACCGATCAACTGGTGATCAGCGAACTGCACCGGTTGATGGAGGAAGGGGTAACCGCCGTACTCGAGGCGGTCAACGAACTCGCACCGCCAGTGGAGAAGTTTACGGAGCAAATGGGCGGCACCTTAGGGGTCCGATCGAGTGCGAACGCCTACATGTCGTTTGGGAGCACGTCCGGATTTGGACGACACAATGATGACCACGACGTCATTGTCATACAGATCGATGGCCGGAAAAAATGGACCTTCCTTGAATCGCCCAATGGTTTTCGGCACGCTCTCGTTACCGAAACGTCCGATCCGGAGGCATTGAAGGCCGGTGAGACGATCACCGTTTCGCGCGGCGATATCCTGTTCATTCCCAAAGGAACCTGGCACGACGTCATTTCGATCGGAGAGCCGAGCCTGCATCTGACCGTCAGCCTGGTCTACCCCACCGTTTCCGATTTCATCGCGTGGGGCATGCAGCAGGAACGCTTTGGAATCCCATTTACCGATATTCGGCCGGACGGCGGATCATTCCAGGCGCTGGTTAACGACAGCCTGCAATTCATGACCACGCTGATCAGCAACGAAAATCTGAACAGGTTCTTGCGTTTCCATCGTTCCGGCCACGCGAACGCAGGGCTCAAGGCAGATTTCCCGGTTCTTAATCAGCCCACCGGCGAGGCGATGTACCGGCGAATACCGATCGACGCGATACCGCTCGAGCGAAGGGCCGGTACCGTCAAGATTTACGCGCTAGGTCGAACGCATCTGCTGACGGACGACGAATATACGGTGCTATGTCGGCTGCCACATTTCGGCGGAATGCGTGGAGATGATCTGGCATCCGATCAGGCGGATTGGAATGCCGTGTCGCAACGGCTCCGAAGCCTGATGAACAAGGGACTTGTCGGCAAGGACATCGAGTGCCGACCCGACCGCGTTGTTGCGCGTGACGTCGCTTCGTAAAACAAAAAACCCGTAGGCCCTTGTCCGGCCTACGGGTTTTTCTTAAAGACCGGCCAGGCCGGCTTCTGCTGCCACTCTTACTGGCAGGCTTCGCACTCGTCGAACCCCGGATCGCCCGGGCGCATCGTGCAGACCGCGCCTTCGGCTTCGGGCATCGCCGGGGCCGAGGCGGCCACCTGGTCGATCGACGAGGCCGAGGCACCGCCGGCGGCGGCGCCCGAGGACACCGCGTTCAGCGAGCCGCGCGACACGGTCGACTTCTCGACGTGCGTGGCGGCGATGGTGCGCAGGTAGTAGGTCGTCTTCAGGCCGCGGATCCACGCCAGCTTGTAGGTATCGTCCAGCTTCTTGCCCGAGGCGCCGGCCATGTAGATGTTCAGCGACTGGGCCTGGTCGATCCACTTCTGGCGGCGGCTGGCGGCCTCCACCAGCCAGGTCGGCTCGACCTCGAACGCGGTCGCGTACAGGTCCCGCAGGTCCTGCGGAATGCGGTCGATGCGGGCGAGCGACCCGTCGAAGTACTTCAGGTCGGCGACCATCACCTCGTCCCACAGGCCGCGTGCCTTGAGGTCGCGCACCAGGTAGTCGTTGACCACGGTGAACTCGCCCGACAGGTTCGACTTGACGTACAGGTTCTGGAAGGTCGGCTCGATGCAGGCCGACACGCCGATGATGTTCGAGATCGTCGCGGTCGGCGCGATCGCGATGCAGTTCGAGTTGCGCATGCCGTGCTGCTTGATGCGGGCACGCAGCTTGTCCCAATCCATCGTCGACGACTGGTCGACCTCGAGATAGCCGCCGCGCTCCTCGGCCAGCAGCTTCAGCGAATCCTGCGGCAGGATGCCGCGATCCCACAGCGAACCCTGATAGGTGCTGTAGCGGCCGCGCTCCTCGGCCAGCTCGGTCGAGGCCTGGTAGGCGTAGTAGCAGACCGCCTCCATCGAGGTGTCGGCGAACTGCACCGCGGCTTCGCTGGCGTACGGCACGCGCAGCACGTGCAGGCAGTCCTGGAAGCCCATGATGCCCATGCCGACCGGACGGTGGCGCAGGTTCGAATTGCGTGCCTTGTCGACCGCGTAGTAGTTGATGTCGATCACGTTGTCGAGCATGCGCATCGCGGTGCGGATGGTCTTCTCGAGCTTGGCGTGGTCGAGTGCGTGGCTGCCGTCGGCCTGCTGCTTCAGGTGCGCGACCAGGTTGACCGAACCCAGGTTGCAGACCGCGATTTCGCTGTCGTTGGTGTTCAGCGTGATCTCGGTGCACAGGTTCGAGCTGTGGACCACGCCGACATGCTGCTGCGGGCTGCGGATGTTGCACGGATCCTTGAAGGTGATCCACGGATGGCCGGTCTCGAACAGCATGCCGAGCATCTTGCGCCACAGCTGCATCGCCGGGATCTTCTTGAACAGCTTCAGCTCGCCGCGCGCGACCTTCTCCTCGTAGCCGAGGTAGGCCTTCTCGAATTCCTTGCCGACCTTGTCGTGCAGGTCCGGGCAGGTCGACGGCGAGAACAGCGTCCACTCGCCGTTCTCCATCACGCGCTTCATGAACAGGTCCGGAATCCAGTTCGCGGTATTCATGTCGTGCGTGCGGCGGCGGTCGTCGCCGGTGTTCTTGCGCAGCTCGAGGAATTCCTCGATGTCCAGGTGCCAGGTCTCCAGGTAGGCGCAGACCGCGCCCTTGCGCTTGCCGCCCTGGTTGACCGCCACGGCGGTGTCGTTGACCACCTTCAGGAACGGCACCACGCCTTGCGACTTGCCGTTGGTGCCCTTGATGTGCGAGCCCAGCGCGCGCACGTTGGTCCAGTCGTTGCCCAGGCCGCCGGCGAACTTCGACAGCAGCGCGTTCTCCTTCAGGCCCTCGTAGATGCCTTCCAGATCGTCGGAGATCGTGGTCAGGTAGCACGAGGACAGCTGCGAGCGGCGGGTGCCCGAGTTGAACAGCGTCGGCGTCGACGACATGAAGTCGAACGACGACAGCAGGTTGTAGAACTCGATCGCACGGCCTTCACGGTCGGTCTCGTTCAGCGCCAGGCCCATCGCGACGCGCATGAAGAAGGCCTGCGGCATCTCGATGCGGGTCTCGTCGACGTGCAGGAAGTAGCGGTCGTACAGCGTCTGCAGGCCCAGGTAGTTGAACTGGAAGTCGCGCGAGGCGTCCAGCGCCGCGCCCAGGCGCGCCAGGTCGAAGGTCGCCAGCTTCTCGTCGAGCAGTTCGGCCTCGATGCCGCGGGCGATGAACTTGGGGAAGTACTCCGCGTAGCGGCTGCCCATCTCGGCCTGCGTCACTTCCTCGCCGAGGATTTCCTTGCGGATCGTGTGCAGCAGGATGCGGGCGGTGACCTGGCTGTAGGCCGGGTCCTTTTCGATCAGCGTGCGCGCGGCGAGGATGGCCGAGTCGTAGACCTGGCTCATCGGCACGCCGTCGTACAGGTTCTTGACCGTTTCCTTCAGGATCGGCTCGGCATCGACGCCTTCGCCCAGGCCGGCGCAGGCGGTGTCGATCAGCGCGTGCAGTGCGACCAGATCCAGCGGACGCGTCACGCCGCCGTCGGTGACGTTGAAGTTGGCCACGGACTGCGCCACGCGGGCGACGGCCTGGGCGTTGGCCTGGCCGCGCTCCTGGTTGCGCTTCTCGCGGTAGAGCACGTAGGCGCGCGCCACTTCATGTTCGCCCGAGCGCATCAGCGCCAGTTCGACGTGATCCTGCACGTCCTCGATGTGGAAGGTGCCGCCGTTCGGGCGGCTGCGCAGCAGCGCGCGCACCACGTTCTGGGTCAGCTGCTCGACCAGCTCGCGCACGCGCGCGGAAGCGGCGCCCTGCCCGCCGTTGACGGCGAGGAAGGCCTTGGTCATCGCCACCGAGATCTTGCTCGGCTCGAAAGCGACCACCGCGCCGTTGCGGCGGATGATCTTGTAATCCTGGTAGTTGCCAGCGGCGTTCTCAGCGGCGGGGCTCGGCTGCGCCACGGCGGCGATACCGGCCTTGCCGGCGATGTCTTGTTGGGCCGTCTGCATGTAGCACTCCTGTTTTTGTGACCAGTGTTATCAACGACAAAGAGCCCCTGGAAAATGCGCAAAAAGAGACATCCCCTGCGCGGCGATGCCGTGCCGGATTACTGCCTTGCTGCATTCCCGTGGAGGGCTCTTGTGACGTGCCGACCGTGTGGCGCGCCGGTGCCGCGTGCTGCGGGCCGGCTGGAAACGCCCGCCGCGCGTGGCGCGAAGGCAACCTGCCGAGCCCGTGGCGGACGCTGCACGCCTAGGTCGGCTCCCCGAAAGCACCACTAGATATAGTGGTCATGACGAAAAGCTGGACTAAGTATAGTGAAATGAATCGCGTTGACCAGTCTTGACAAGCGCGTCCGCGGGCCGGTCCGGCGTCACGCCGGCACCCCGGCTCCCCGCCAGACCAAGCGGCTCAAGGGTTGCGGCCGTTTTGTCGGCTGGCGCACCGACGAAAGAATTTTTTTTGATTAGCGCCACGCTTCCGATAGCCCCGCGCCGGCGCGGGGTTTTCGGCTAGGCCGCGGCGCCGCCGCAACGGTACGGCAGCATCGCCGGCGCGAGTCCCGCGGCCTGCGCAAAGCGCGGCCAGTCAAAGCACGGACCGGGGTCGGTCTTGCGGCCGGGGGCGATATCGCTGTGGCCGGCCACGGCCGCGATCGGATAGGCCCGCACCAGCAGCCGCGACAGCGCGGCCGCGGTGTCGTACTGGGCCGGCTCGAACGGCAGCGTGTCGCAGCCTTCGAGCTCGATGCCGATCGAGAAGTCGTTGCAGCGCTCGCGCCCGAAGAAGGCCGACTGGCCGGCATGCCAGGCGCGCTCGGCGCACGAGACGAACTGCAGCAGCTCGCCGCTGCGCCGCACCAGGAAATGCGCCGACACACGGACCTCGTGGATGGTGGCGAAGAACGGATGGCGCGCCGGATCGAGCCGGTTCAGGAACAGCGCCTCGATATCGTCGCTGCCGAATTCGCCGGGCGGCAGGCTGATGTTGTGGATCACCAGCAGATCGACCGGCATGCCGGGCGGGCGCGGATCGAAGTTCGGCGACGGCACCCGGCGCGCGCCCTCGACCCAGCCCGCGCCGTCCAGCCGCAGCAGGGGCGGAAGCGGCGCGGTCATGGGGAACCGCCGGGGTCGCCGCCGCGGTCGCCAGATCGCTGCTGAGCTTCAGGGAGATGGCCGGCACGGCAGTAGTGCAGGCCCTGATAGGCGATCGCCTCGCTGCGCGGCAGATGCAC
>NZ_AMPR02000053.1:0-11692 GCF_000307735.3 Cupriavidus sp. HPC(L)
GAGCGCAGGTCGACCATCAGCGCGGCGATGCCAACCGCCGCCAGCGCCGCGAGCCACCAGCCGGAGCGCCCGGGGTTCGACGCCCAGTAGCCGAGCACGCCAAGTCCGTAGGCGCCAAAGAAATAGATCGCCCACATGTCCCAGTCCGCGTCCCGGTTGAACCAGAACAGCGAGGCCAGCGCGAGCGCTGCCACCAGTGCGGCGCCCACGCGGACCTGCCAGTCCGCGGGCAATCGGCGCGCCAGCCATAGCGTCAGCAACAGCAGCCCGAACAGCTGGAAGTCGATCGCGACATACCACACCCCTGCCGACAGCGCGTCGATATCGAGCACGTCGTGCAGCAGCAACAGATGCGCCAGCAGCTGCCCCCATTGCGGCGGCGCCGGGATCGACGGATGGTCCATGCCCTGCCGCGCCAGCGCCGCCGCGGCGATGGCCAGGCCGATCGCCGCGGCAAAGGGCACGGCCAGCTTGCGATAGCGCCGCAGCAGCGCCGCGAGCGGCCGCGGCGTGCGCAGCAGGCCGTCCGGGGCGAGGCTGCGTGCGGCCAGGAAGCCGCCGATCACCAGGAACAGCTGCACCGCGATGCGCGCGTAGTCGGCGAGCCAGTCGATCAAGGCGGGGGCGAGGGAATGCGCCGCATCGGACATCGGCCCGTAGAAGGCGAGGTGGTGCAGCACGATCAGTTGCGAGCCGATGGCCTTGAGCGCATCGATGCCGGCCAGGCGCGCGGGTTGCGAAGAGATGGAGGACAAGACGGAAACCGAACGGGAATTCGCCGCCCGGCCCCGACGCGCCCGTGCGCGGCGCGGCACCGGACCGCGTGGCCCGGGATTGTACCCGGGGCCACGTGCAGGCATCGGCATGTCGTTCCCTGCCGTTGCGTCCGGCTCGGCACATTGACCTAGGGTATTTACTTATGACGAAGTTGTCGTTCCCCCGGGACAAACCTATCGCTACCCTTGGGTCTTTGCTGTTTTCTATCGCCCCGCCATGTTGTCTTCCTTCCGCTCTTTCCGTCGCTCTCTTGGTTCGCTCCGCCCGGTGCTGCTCGCGGCCGCTCTGCTCGGCACCGGCGTCGCGCATGCCGCCGGCGCCGAGGCGCTGCACGGCCCGGTCCTCGACAAGATCCGCTCCAGCGGCACCATCGTGCTCGGTTACCGCGAGTCCGCGCTGCCGTTCTCGTTTGCCGACGACAAGGGCCAGCCGGCCGGCTACGCGGTCGACCTGTGCCTGCGCGCGGCCGAGGGCGCGCGCCAGGCACTGGGCCTGAAGGACCTGAAGGTCCGCTGGATGCCGCTGACCCCGCAGAACCGCATCCCGGGCATCGTCAATGGCCTGGTCGACCTCGACTGCGCGCCGAACACCAATACGCTGGAGCGCCAGAAGCAGGTCGCCTTCAGCGTCTCCCACTATGTGTCGACGGTGCGGATGCTGGTGCGCGCCGATTCCGGCATCGATTCGCTGGACGATCTGCGCGGCAAGACCGTGGTGACCAGCGCCGGCTCGACCGGCGACCGCCATGTGCGCCGGCTCAAGGGCCAGTACGGCTACCGCGACATCTACGCCAAGGACCATGGCGAATCGTTCCTGCTGCTCGAGTCCGGCCGCGCCCAGGCCTTCGTGATGGACGACGTGCTGCTGGCCGGCCTGCGCGCCCGCGCCAAGGACCCGTCGCAATTTGTGATCGTCGGCCCGGCGCTGTCGGTCGAGCAGAACGCGCTGATGCTGTCGAAGGCAGACCCGGCATGGAAGCAGCTGGTCGACCAGACGCTGGCCGGCGTCTACGGCAGCCCGCAGATCGAGGCGCTGCAGCAGCGCTGGTTCCAGAAGCCGATCGGCGCGCGCAATATCAACCTGGCGCTCGCCCCATCGGCCGAGGTTCGCGAGGCGTGGAAGCATCCGTCCGACGCCGTGACCGAATAGGCGCATACCGAAGCGCCGACGCGCGGCAATGCTCGCTTTCCATGAGCGCGACGCGCTGACCGCAGCCGATGTGACTCGCTTGACAGCCTCGAGACAGGTTGGAGACACTGGCGCGGGCGGCGTGTCGACGCCCGCCCATCGTCAGCCGCCCATCCGGTGGACGGCAACTTTCGAGGAGACATCATGAGCAAGTTCGTCGCGACGGCCATCGCGCTGTGCATCGGCATCGCCCCGCTGGCGGCGCACGCCCAGAACACCGGCGGCAAGAAGCAGTTCGACCCGTACTCGCAAGGCGCCAAGGCGGGCGATAAGTTCGACCCCTACAGCCAGGGCGCCAAGGCCGGCGACAAGTTCGATCCCTATACCCAGGGAACCAACCAGAGCACCCGCGCCGACCTGGCGCCGGGCCAGGACGAGGGCAAGAAGAACGGCCACAACAAGGCGAAGAAGGCCAAGCCCGCCAAGCCAGCCAACTGAGATCGGTGCACGGGCCACCCCGCGGGCGGCCCGATCCCATCCGGATATCCGATGCGGGATATCCATGCGGGATATCCCATGCGGATATCGATGCGAATCCAGAACCCGCCGCGCGCGGGTTTTTTTGCGCCCGCGTTTTGACACGCCTGCGAAGCGCCAAGAAGTGCCATCCAAAGCACAGGACATATGTCCCGGGCCGCCCGAAACCCGCTCGCGAGACCCGTGTAGGACATTTTTCGGTATCGAGCGTCATAGCTTTCGCACAAAATGCGAACTTCGCCGTTGACACAGGCGTCGTAAGCACCACACGGAGCGCATGGCTCCGTAGCGGGTTGTCAGCAAGCGGCCAAGGCCGCGCCGCACCGTTTCAGGAGTTTCATGCGCCGTTTTCCGACCACGCAAGCCGCCGGGTTGTCCGCGGCGGTGATCGCCCTGGTCGTCCTCTATATCGTCCTGCTGTGGTTCGGGACGCTGGACGCCCGCCATCTGCTGCGCTCCGACGAAGGCCGCTATGCCGAGATCGCGCGCGAGATGTTCGCCAGCGGCGACTGGGTCACGATTCGCTACAACGGCGTCAAGTATTTCGAGAAGCCGCCCTTTCACCTGTGGGTGACGGCGCTGACCTATACCGCCTTCGGGCTCGGCGAATGGCAGGCGCGGCTGTGCGTGGCGCTGTCGGGCTTCGTCGGCCTGCTCGCGTCGATGTGGGCGGCCGGCCGCTGGTTCGGCGCGCGCGCCGGCTGGCTGACCGGGCTGGCGCTGGCGGCCGCACCGATGTGGAGCGTCGCCGCCCACTTCAATTCGCTGGACATGACGCTGGGCGGCGCGCTGGCCTGCGTGCTGGCCTGCATGCTGCTGGCGCAACACCCCGACACCACGCCCGCCGCCCGGCGCGGCTGGATGCTGGCCTGCTGGGCCGCGATGGGCGTCGCCATCCTGACCAAGGGTCTGATCGGAATTGCACTGCCCGGGCTGGTGCTGGTCGTGTACACCGCGATCACCCGCGACTTCGCGCTGTGGCGCCGTCTGCATCTGCTGTGGGGCGCCGCGCTGCTGCTGGCGATCACCGTGCCGTGGTTCTGGCTGATCGCCGAGCGCAATCCGGAATTCCTGCGCTTCTTCTTCATCCACGAACACTGGCAGCGCTACACCACCAGCGTCCATCATCGCCAGGGCCCGGTGTGGTACTTCGTGCCCCTGCTTCTGGCCGGCTTCCTGCCATGGCTGGCGCTGGCGCCCGGCATCTGGCGCGCGGTGCGCCGCGAGCGCACCGAAGCCGCGCAGCCGGCAGGCGCCGCCCCGCTGCGCCCCGCGCTGCTGATGCTGGTCTGGGCCGGCGCCATCATCGTGTTTTTCAGCCTGTCGAACTCGAAGCTGCCCGGCTACATCGTGCCGATCTTCCCGGCGCTCGGCATGCTGGCCGGGGTCGCGCTGGACCGCATTGGCGACACCGGCTGGCGGCGCCTGCTGCTGCTGATGCTGGCCGTGTCGGTGCTCGGGCTGGCCGCCACGCCGGTGGTCGCCACGCTCGATTCGGACAACACGCCCAACGCCTATTACCGGGTCTTCGCGCTGTGGATCGGCGCCGCCTTCGTCGTGATGTTCGCCGGCGTGCTGCTCGCCCACTGGCTGGCGCGGCGCAACGGCAGGCTGGCCAGCATCGTCTGCTATGGCCTGGCGATGTACACCAGCTTCACGGTCGCGCTGCTCGGACACGAAGTGATGGGCCGGCGCACCTCCGGCATCGACCTGGTGCCGGCGATTCAGCAAGTGCTGAAGGACGACATGCCGTTCTATGGCGTCGGCATGCTCGACCACACGCTGCCGTTCTACCTGCGCCATCCGCTGACGCTGGTCTGGCATCCCGACGAGCTGCAGTTCGGCCTGCAGCAGGAACCGGACAAGTGGATTCCGACGCTGGAGGGCTTCGCCCAGACCTGGCGCAGCGGCCGCCCCGCGGTGGCCATCATGTCGCCGGAGATGTACACCAGATTGCAGGCTCAGGCGTTGCCGATGTATCGGGTCGCCGAAGACGTGCGCCGCGTCGTGGTCACCAATTTCGCCCCGCCGCCGGCCGCTACCCGCGCCATTCCTTCGAACCGATGACGATCACTACCTTCGCTTTCATCCTGACCGGCGTGCTGCTGAACGCCTGCGCGCAACTGCTGCTCAAGGCCGGCGTCAATGCGGTCGGCGCGATCGCGCTGGACCGTGCCACGCTGTTCGATACCGCGCTGCGCGTGCTGGCCCAATGGCCGGTGCTGGCCGGCTTGACGCTCTATGTCGCCAGCGTCGCGGTGTGGATCGTCGGTCTATCACGCGTCGATGTATCGATGGCCTATCCGATGCTGTCGCTCGGCTATGTGGTCAACGCGGTGGCCGCATGGTGGCTGTTCGGTGAGATGATCGGACCATTGCGGATGGCCGGCATCCTGCTGATCCTGGCTGGCGTGTTCCTGATCGCGCGTTCCTGACCTCCCTGTTCCTGACCTCCCCCGTTCCTCGCCACCGATCCACGCCGACGTCCTTGCCGATTCGCCCGATGCCCGCTTCCACCCGATCCGCCGAACCCTTCCTGCCCTTCGTCAGGCCCGACATCGACGCGGACGCGATCGCGGCGGTCGGCGAAGTGCTGGCCTCGGGCTGGATCACCTCCGGCCCGAAGATGCAGGCCTTCGAGGCCGCGCTGTCGGCGCTGTTCGACGGCCGGCCGGTGCGCACGTTCGCCAATGGCTCGGCGACGATGGAGATCGCGCTGCGGATCGCCGGCATCGGTCCCGGCGACGAGGTCATTACCACCGCGATCACCTGGGTCGCCACCGCCAACGTGATCGTCGCGGTCGGGGCGCGCCCGGTCTTCGTCGACATCGATCCGCGCACCCGCAACCTCGATCTCGACGCGGTCGAGGCCGCGATCACGCCCCGCACCCGCGCAATCCTGCCGGTCTATCTGGCCGGCTTGCCGGTCGACATGGACCGTCTCTACGCGATCGCCCAACAGCACGGCCTGCGCGTGATCGAGGACGCCGCGCAGGCGATCGACTCGCGCTGGCGCGGCCGGCGCATCGGCAGTTTCGGCGACCTGGTCAGCTTCAGCTTCCAGGCCAACAAGAACATCACGACGGTCGAAGGCGGCTGCCTGGTGATGAACGACGAGGACGAGGCGCTGCGCGCCGAGCGGTTGCGGCTGCAGGGCGTGATCCGCAGCGGCGTCGATGGCATGGACGTCGAGGTGCCGGGCGGCAAGTTCAACCTGACCGACGTCAACGCCGCGATCGGGCTGGCCCAGCTGCCGCGGCTCGGCGCGATCACCGCGCGCCGTACCGCGCTGGCCCGCGCCTACATGGACGCCGCCGCGCGGCATGGCCTAGCCGAACTCGGCATCGAGCTGCCGGTCGCCGGCGACCCCGCGACAGCACTGTCGAACTGGCATATGTTTCAAGTGGTACTGCCCGCCGAGCGCCTGCGGGGCGGGCGCGCCGGGGTGATGCAGGCCCTGCGCGAGGCCGGCATCGGTACCGGCGTGCACTACCCCGCGCTGCATCTGTTTACGTACTACCGCTCGCTGGGCTGGCGCGACGGCATGCTGCCGCACGCCGAGCGCATCGGGCGGGGCATTCTCACGCTGCCGCTCTTCCCGGCCATGCAAGAGGCCGATGTCGAGCGCGTCTGCGCCACGCTGAACGACACATGCAAACGTCTGCTTCCGTAACTTCCGAGCTGGTGTCCTGCGCGATGCCGCATCCGCTGCCGGGTCAGCCCTCCCGCATTCGCGACGACGAGACCGCGCCGTTGCCCGGCCGGCCCTCGCCGCCGCGCGCCCGGCCGATCGAGGTGTCGGTGGTGATCCCCGTCTATAACGAGGAGGCCGGCCTGCAGGCGCTGTTCGACCGGCTCTATCCGGCGCTCGACGGCCTGGGCACCAGCTACGAGATCGTCTTCGTCAACGACGGCAGCACCGACCGCTCGGCCCAGATCCTGGCGCGGCAATTCCGCCAGCGGCCCGAGGTCACGCGCGTGGTGATGTTCAACGGCAATTTCGGCCAGCACATGGCGATCCTGGCCGGCTTCGAGCATGCGCGCGGCCGCATGGTGATCACGCTCGACGCGGACCTGCAGAATCCGCCCGAGGAAATCCCGCGGCTGGTCGAAGCGATCCGCGCCGGCCACGACTATGTCGGCACGATCCGCCGCCAGCGCCATGACAGCGCGTTTCGGCGAGTCGCCTCGTTCGCGATGAACCGGCTGCGCGAGCGGATCACGCATATCCGGATGACCGACCAGGGGTGCATGCTGCGCGCCTACGACCGCAGCGTGGTCGATACCATCAATGCCTGCCGCGAGGTCAATACCTTCATCCCCGCGCTGGCCTACACGTTCTCGTCGAATCCGGTCGAGATCGAGGTCGGCCACGAGGAACGCCACGCGGGCGAATCGAAATATTCGCTGTACCAGCTGGTGCGCCTGAACTTCGACCTGGTCACCGGCTTCTCGATCGTGCCGCTGCAATGGTTCTCGATGATCGGCACGGCGCTGTCCCTGCTGTCCGGCGTGCTGTTCGTGGTGCTGCTGGTGCGCCGTTTCCTGCTGGGCTCGGAGGTCCAGGGCCTGTTCACGCTGTTCGCCTTCAACTTCTTCCTGGTCGGCATCATGCTGTTCGGCATCGGCCTGCTGGGCGAATATGTCGGCCGCATCTATCAGCAGGTACGCGACCGGCCGCGTTATCGGATCAAGGCGATTCTGGATGCGTCGCAGGGCGATGGGGTGCGCGGCGAAGGCGGGCGCCGCGCGGCGCAGGACGATTGGAGCGGGCTCGACGAGTTCGGCGAAGGTGGAGAGCCCGCTCGCCTCGATCCGCGTCATGACCGGAAGCCGCCATGCGCGCCGTAGTGTTCGCCTACCACAACGTCGGCGACCGCTGCCTGCGCGTGCTGCACACGCGCGGCGTGGAGGTGGCGCTGGTGGTCACGCATCGCGACCGTCCCGATGAAACGATCTGGTTCCGCCGCGTGGCCGACACCGCCGCGGAGCTGGGCCTGCCGCTGGTGTATGGCGACGATCCGAACGATCCGGCGCTGGCCGCCGCGGTCAAGGCGGCGCGGCCCGACCTGCTGTTCTCGTTCTACTACCGCGCGCTGATTCCGCCGGCCTTGCTGGCGCTGGCACCGCACGGCGCCTTCAACATGCATGGGTCGTTGCTGCCGAAATACCGCGGCCGGGTGCCGGTCAACTGGGCCGTGCTGCATGGCGAGACCGAAACCGGCGCGACGCTGCACGCGATGGAGGCGAAGCCCGACGCCGGCGATATCGTCGCGCAGACCGCGGTGCCGATCCTGCCGGACGACACCGCGCAGCAGGTCTTCGACAAGGTCACCGTGGCGGCCGAGCAGACGCTGTGGCGCGTGTTGCCGGCGATGCTGGCCGGCAACACGCCGCGCCGTCCCAATGTGCTGGCCGAAGGCAGCTATTTCTCGGGCCGCCGTCCCGAGGACGGCCGCATCGACTGGCGGAAGCCGGCGGCGGCGGTCTACAACCTGATCCGCGCGGTCGCGCCGCCCTATCCCGGTGCCTTCACCGAATGGAAGGGCCACCGGCTGGTGGTCGAACGCGCGCGCCGCCCGTTGCCGGCCGAGATGCCGCCCAGGCAGGTGCTGGCCGGTCTCCCCCCCGGTCTGCACGTCATCGACGGCCGCATCGTCGGCCTATGCGGCGACGGCGGCCTGGTGCTGATCGACGCGCTGTCCGACGCGCTGTCCCGCGGCAACGCACCGCTGTCCCCGGCCGCGCTTGCCGCGCTGCTGCAGTCTTCTCCTCAAGCCTGAAGTCCGGAAGTCCATGAAGAAAGTCCTGATCCTCGGCGTCAATGGTTTCATCGGCCACCATCTGACGCGACGCATCCTCGAAACCACGTCGTGGGAAGTCTATGGCATGGACATGTCGACGGCCCGCCTGGGCGAGCTGGTCAACCATCCGCGCATGCATTTCTTCGAGGGCGACATCACGATCAACAAGGAATGGATCGAGTACAACATCCGCAAGTGCGATGCCGTGCTGCCGCTGGTGGCCATCGCCACGCCGGCGACCTACGTGCGGCAGCCGCTGCGGGTGTTCGAGCTGGACTTCGAGGCCAACCTGCCGATCGTCCGCGCCGCGGTCAAGTACCGCAAGCACCTGGTGTTCCCGTCGACATCGGAGGTCTACGGCATGTGCGGCGACGAGGCGTTCGATCCCGAGTCCTCGCCGCTGGTCTACGGTCCGATCAACAAGCCGCGCTGGATCTATGCCTGCTCCAAGCAGCTGATGGACCGCGTGATCCACGCCTATGGCATCGAGCAGGGCCTGAACTACACGCTGTTCCGGCCGTTCAACTGGATCGGGCCGGGGCTGGATTCGATCTTCGAGTCGAAGGAAGGCAGCTCGCGCGTGGTCACGCAGTTCCTCGGCCATATCGTGCGCGGCGAGCCGATCCGGCTGGTCGACGGCGGCGCGCAGCAGCGCGCGTTCGCCGATATCTCGGACGGCATCAGCGCGCTGATGCGGATCATCGAGAATCCCGGCGGCATCGCCAGCGGCAAGATCTTCAATATCGGCAACCCAGGCAACGTCCATTCGGTGCGCGAGCTCGCCGAGATGATGCTGCGGATGGCCGCCGACTATCCCGAGTACGCCGAAAGCGCGCGCCATAGCCGGATCCTGGAAACGTCGTCGGGCGAGTTCTACGGCAACGGCTACCAGGATGTGCAGCACCGCGTGCCGAAGATCGACAACACGATGCGCGAACTCGGCTGGCAGCCCACGGTGACGATGGCCGAATCGCTGCGGCGGATCTTCGAGGCCTATCGCGAGAAGGTGATCGAGGCCCGCACGCTGGTGGATTCGGGAAACTAGGCCGGCGAGGCACGACATCGATGGCCACGATCGCCCTGAAGGTTGACGTCGACACGCTGCGCGGCACGCGCGAGGGCGTGCCGAAGCTGATCGCGCTGCTGCGCGCGCACGACGCCCGCGCGACCTTCCTGTTCAGCCTCGGACCGGACCATACCGGCTGGGCGCTGCGGCGCGTGTTCCGCCCGGGATTTCTGCGCAAGGTGTCGCGTACCTCGGTGGTCTCGCACTACGGCCTGCGCACGCTGATGTATGGCGTGCTGCTGCCGGGCCCGGACATCGGCCTGCGCGCGGCCGAGGCGATGCGCGCGGCGCGCGGCGCCGGCCACGAATGCGGCATCCATACCTGGGACCACGTCTACTGGCAGGACCACGTGCGCTCGCGCGACGCCGCGTGGACGCGCGCGCAGATGCGGCGGGCGTGGCAGCGTTTCGAAGCGGTGTTCGGCGCGCCCCCGGCCACGCACGGCGCCGCCGGCTGGCAGATGAATGCGGAAGCGTTCCGGCAGCTCGACGATTGGGGCCTGCGCTATGCGTCGGATGGCCGCGGCACCGAGCCCTATGTGCCGGTGCTCGACGGCAAGCCGTGCCGTCACGTGCAGCTGCCGACCACGCTGCCGACGCTGGACGAATTGATCGGCGCCGATGGCATCGACGAGGGCAACGTGCACGAGGCGCTGCTCTCGCGCACCGAAGACGGCCGCGACCAGGTCTTCACGCTGCATGCGGAACTGGAGGGCGGCAAGCTGGCCCCGGTGTTCGAGCGTCTGCTGCAGGGATGGCGCCGGCAGGGACATCGGCTGGCGCCGCTGGCGGCGCTGTACGGGCAGCTCGATCGCAATCGGCTGCCGCAGTTGCCGCTGGCCTGGGGCACGGTACCGGGGCGCAGCGGCGAGCTGATCGTCCAGCGCTGAAGCGGAATCTGCCGACGCTGGCGCGCGCCGGCGCTCAGCGCAGCCGCCCCGCCAGCCGCAGCCCGTTGAACACGACCAGCAGGCTCGCGCCCATGTCGGCGAACACCGCCATCCACATCGTGCCCAGCCCCGCCACGGTCAGCGCCAGGAATACCGCCTTGATGCCGAGCGCCAGCGCGATGTTCTGCGCCAGCACCGTGCCGGTGCGGCGCGACAGCCGGATAAAGGCCGGGATCTTGCGCAGGTCGTCGTCCATCAGCGCGACGTCGGCGGTCTCGATTGCGGTGTCGGTGCCGGCCACGCCCATCGCGAAGCCGATGTCGGCGCGCGCCAGCGCCGGCGCATCGTTGATGCCGTCGCCGACCATGCCGACACGGCCATGCGGCGCACCCTGCCTTGCAGCGGTCTGCGCGGTCAGCGCCGCGACGGCCTCGGCCTTGTCCTGCGGCAGCTGATTGCCGCGGGCCTCGTCGATGCCGACCTCCGCCGCAATCGCTTGCGCCGTATGCGGGTTGTCGCCGGACAGCATCATCGTGCCGACGCCGAGCGCGTGCAGTTCGGCGATGGCATCGCGGCTCGTCTGCTTGACGGTGTCGGCGACCGAGAACAGCGCATGGACACCGAGGGCACCCGGATCGCCGCCCGCCAGCAGCACCACGGTGCGGCCCTGACGCTCGATCGCCTCGAGCCGTGACTCCAGCGCCTCCGAGCACAGCCCCATCTCGTGGATCAGCCGATGATTGCCGAGCCAGTACGGATGGCCGTCGACCTTGCCTGCGACACCGCGGCCCGGCAGCGCCTCGAAGTCCTGAACGTCCAGCGTCTCGACGCCCTCGCGCCGCGCCGCCGCGGCGACCGCCGCCGATACCGGATGGTCCGAACGCGCGGCCAGGCTCGCCGCGATCGCGCGGGCGCGCTCCGGTGCGCCGGACAGCAGCGCGTAGTCGATCTGCTGCGGCCGGCCGTGCGTGATGGTGCCGGTCTTGTCCAGCGCCAGCCAGCGCAGCGATTTGCCCTGCTCCAGATAGACGCCGCCCTTGATCAGGATGCCGTGGCGCGCGGCCGCGGCCAGCGCGCTGACGATGGTGACCGGCGTCGAAATGACCAGCGCGCACGGACAGGCGATCACCAGCAGCACCAGCGCCTTGTAGATCCAGTCGAGCCAGGCGCCGCCGGCCAGCAAGGGCGGCAGTATGGCGACCAGCAGCGCGATCACGAAGATCGTCGGCGTGTAGATGCGCGCGAAGCGGTCGACGAAGCGCTGCGTCGGCGCGCGGCTCGCCTGCGCCGCCTCGACCGCGTGGATGATGCGCGCCAGCGTCGAATCGGAGGCCGGCGCGGTGACTTCGTACTCGAGCTCGCCGGTCTGGTTGATCGAGCCGGCGAACAGCAGATCGCCGGCCTGCTTGTCGACCGGCACGCTCTCGCCGGTGATCGGCGCCTGGTCCAGCGCCGACTGCCCGCGCAGCACACGGCCGTCGAGCGCGACG